>DATDKD010000067.1:0-3553 GCA_036520175.1 Nitrososphaeraceae archaeon | reverse complement strand
CTTCAGCATCAATCATTTGTTGTAGGCTATAGAGTGAACAAGTTGCTACAATAACTGACAATATTATAGTTAAGATTGTTATAAAAATTCTCATGGATTTAATGTAGACAATGTAGTCTATAAATAGTTCATTTCTTAATTCCGAAAAATTTTATGTGTTTAAAAACAAAATTATATTTTATAATTTTTTTAGTAAAAATTATTTATTTGTTCATTATATTTCTTTATTCTTTTTCCGAATGCTAGAATTTAAGTGTCGCAATCCAAACTTTTGAGAATAACTTAGATTTTCTATTTTGAGAGTATTATCACAATAGTTGTAAATGCTTCATATAAATATAGAAAGGGTACTATCACCAAATTACATAACTAAATGTATATCTACAGGCTTATATATCTTATTAAATAGAGTCTATATAATGGAAACGAAATGTATATCTTAGTTAGTCCTTATACATATAGGCTTTGAGTATGATATAATATCTATATGTTTTTTACGTTATATGCAATTATATCCACAGACAAAAATATTGGAAGTAATAATATCAATTGTCTACTGGCCAAGCATTTGCAGTTATCAATTCAACTACATTGCCAGAAGGATCACGAAAATATATTGATTTGCTATTCCCAATTTTTAATTCTTTTTCAATATTAATTTGATTTTTTTGTAAAAGATCCTTCCATTTTTCATAATCTTCCATATTAATTTCTAGAGCAAAGTGAACTATTGATGGTGGTGTAATAGCACCGTGTACAGGAAAGATACTATTAGAATCATTTAGTGTACTTTCAGGATTAAAGATTAAAAGCATACTTTTTCCTGCCTTTAGAAACACATGCCTTCCATTTTCTTCAGATACAAACTCCAATCCTAAATTATTAATGTAAAAGTTTTTCATTTCTTTTAATTTAGTCGAATAAATACACGTTTCAACTATTTTTGTTAATTTCATTTATTTGATCTTTTCCCATTTAAGTAAATGAATGTATCTAGGTTCCTTAACTACAAAAGAACACAAACTTGTTTCAAACATATTGTTCTCTTTAATATCTAATTAGTCTAATATCTGTGGATATCTAAGAATTTGGTTATTGATTGTCACAGATTCAAATGTTAAATTACATTCACCAATAAACTCTATAATTATCAAGATTAACTATATGTACCAATACTGGTTGCTTTCTTTTTTTTCTAATAGATGTATAATCTATTAGAAATATAAATTGCGCTCATGACAGTATCTCTCTATCTAGTGAGTTTAATAATATAATTAATTTAAACTATCCAGAGCTTTATTCTCCCCTTGCATAATAAGTTCTTTAATTGTATTAACTGAAAAGTCAGCATTTTGTAATGAATATGGTGTTTTATTATTTTCTCTACTAATTCTTGTGATCTTTAGGATTTTAGCACCATATTTTTCTACCAATAATTTATGTTCTTTTTCGATATATTTAATTATATCTTTATCTATTTTTGAATGATCATACTCCTCAAACATATCATATAATGTTTCTATTAACTTAATATGTCTAGTTATAAGTCTAGAAATTTTGCCTAGACTCTGATCTTTATCAGTGAACATTATATCTTTGGCTCTAGATTGAACTTCACTCATATTTGATGGAAGCCTATCTATTTTTTTAGGATAATTTTCGATTACAAATATATTTTTATCGTTACTAGGAGAAGAGATCATAACTTCTCGTATTGGAGTATTACTTAACAAAGATCCATCCCATGCATATACACCATCATTCACTTCTATCCATGGGAATCCATATTGAGGATATCCAATTGTAGCTAAAAGATGTTTCATCTGTATCTGTGTTTTGTAACTGTCAAATATTATGGGTTCAGCTGAAAGTACATCGACAGCTGAAATTATAAGTCGTATTGTATTATTGGAATCATCCTTATTATTGATATTATTAGGTTTTGCATCTGGAGATAATTTTTTAAAATCTATGTACTTTTCTAATGTTTTTTCCAATAAAGTATTATCATATACATAAGTCCAATTTGATGGTAACATAGTGTAATCATTTAAGGCATTAGACCTATGTATATTCCAATTAAACCACCTAGGGACAAAGAATTTTGGAACCCCAAAAAATGCTGCATTTAATGATGAAGAAGAGGATTTCTTGTAATTAATCTGATTGTTTTGATAATCATAATCAAAAGAAAAAGTATCAGGTATGATGTTATGACTACTTTCTGCTATCTCTATCCAAAAATCTTCTAAATCTTTTGAAGGATTTTCATTTTTACTTCCAGCAGTTATCGCTCCGTTAATTGCTCCTATTGATGTTCCCGCTATTATGTCAAATTTTATATCTTTTTTTGCAAAGGTTTTGCAAACTCCACATGCGAAAGCACCCAGTGAACCGCCACCTTGTAATATTAATACATTTTCAATATCTTTTACATGTGTATGTTTATACATTGGTTTTACTTTATTAGAACAGAACTCTTAATATTTGCGTTTTCGAAATAATATAAACAATTATCTTGTATTTATTAAGACATAGAAATTTTTATAACTATAGAATATTTGCCAAATTTGTTGTATTGTAGTTCTATCATGTGTTTATAGTAATTGGTTAACTCTGGATTAAGCTATTACATATAATTGTCTTAATTCTTAAAGTAATAATTAAATACTGTTGAATCGTCATAGTAATCTCTATAGTTGTCTTTAGTATGCTATGGTTTTAAATAAAGTAGACATTGTAATTACAAAAAATAAATAAATTAATTGTATTTGTTATATTTTACAAAAAAATAAATGATAAATAATATATAAAATTTATCAGAAGATTTAATATCTAACTTTTATATATATATGAATGCAACAACAATTACAATGGAAAACGATAAGGATATAAAAATTGAGACAGATGAGGAAGTAGGATTAGATGATAAAATAAAGGCAGGAGCAAGAGCATTAGGTAAGAAGATTGAAGACCCTGATAGAGACACTGAAGCAGAATACGAAGCAGAAAAAACTAAAGAAAGAGTTATTGATTGAAATACTATTTATTCTACATTATTATTTTTGATCATGTTGTAATGTGAATTTCAATTTCTCTTCCTTCTTTTATGCTATTTTGAAATTCGAGCTTTAATCTTATCTGCATCGTTAGCTATCAAAAAATAATGAAATATGCTAAATTAGGTGTACTATCGAGCAGCCAAAGCATTGGTTTTGTCAAGGTGTTTTATTAGTCGTTTTTCACATTCACTTCCTTCAGGAGGATTCAAGTCTTGCCCTATTACACATGCATGAAATCTATCTCCAACTTGTATTGGACCCATATCGGTATTTCTGTCAAATGCAAATGTTCTTTCAATTGTATATCCACCAATTTTGTCAAATTCCTTTTGAACATCATCTATTATTGCAGATTTAATTTGACCTTTAAGCATAGCCATAACTTTGATCTTTTTAGCATCCTTTCTGTCTTCCATTGGCACTATTATTTTTACCTTAACCGGTTTGTCACTGCTACTATCTTTATCACCACTATTTGCAATATCCATTTT
>DATDKD010000066.1:0-2695 GCA_036520175.1 Nitrososphaeraceae archaeon | reverse complement strand
CATTATTTGTTCTTTCATTGAAATTATTGGTGTTTGTGCTAACTTTAGTTGTATTTTCATCATAAAATGTTGGTTTATTTACATCTATATTTTCTTTTACTTTTATTTCTTCTTTTCTTGTTGACATGTATATATATACGTTACTAAGGTATATAAACGTATGTAATTATGTCTATTTAATAGTCATTTTTTAAAGGTATTAGCTGTTTATTTGTATAATTTGAGGTAATATATTTAACAAATACATACATTCATTGATATAAAGTCCTTTCTTTAAATATTTTCATTTAGGCTATTTCAAGAAGTTAGTATTAAAGTTAGAATCACTTTAGACACTGAAAGACGGAAGATAGGATAAAAAATCGTGAAGTAGATGATTCCCATAAAAGTAATGGTCGGTCGAGAGTTGAATGAGACGATTTCAACGGTTAATTGCTAATTTTCAGATAAACTCATTACACTAGCATACAGATCCTTCTAATGAGCCAAAACTCAATACTCCGAAGAACTACTGATAAGATAAAAAATAAATGTTCTTGATGCAGCTGCAAAGGTAGTTCGAGCCTATCATACTCTTAAAAAATAAACAATAAATAAAATTCATTCAAACCAAGATTAGAGGAGGTGTTAGAATAACAAGAAATGACAATAAGAGTAATTGAAGTTTGGGATGTAGCTGATAGATCTGAAAGTCTATATCAAAGAATCAATGACGTATTAAGAGATAATAACATTACTAGAGAAGAACTTATCGATATAAAATATTCTACTGCTTATATTCCTGCGGATAAAAAAATAACCAGTCAAGCACTACTAATATTTTATAAAAAAAAAGAAGAAGAAGTTGTCAGTACAAAATTAGATGTAGTTGAGGGTAAAACTAGAGAAGAAAATTTTGCTAAACTAACACTCCCTATAAATTACCTGAAGTGAATGAAATAGGAAATTAGTTGCTAATTTTGTTTTTATACAAATCAATAAAATAAAAAGTAATGAATCCAGTTCATGTAATGTAATATGTTATTAGAAATATTCATAATGTGGGGATGTATTAACTTGAAAGATTGTAGTAGTACAGTGGATTTATCCAATATTGCTTCTACTTATATAGGCATTATAATAGGAGCATTACTCGGAGGCTTAATCAGTTGGTTGATATACAATAGATAAGAGAAAATTTCAAAAACACAAGACACAATGCTAAATAGTATCAAAAAATTACAAGACAAACAAGAACATATTTTAGAAAAGATCCAAACCTTTGAACAGAATCATGACATAATATTAAAAGATATTTTCACGTTGGAGAAGAAAATAGATTCATTATTAGAAAGCAAATAATTTAATTTATAGAGAAAATCATTTTTTAAAAGCAGTAATATTGATGATAGGTTAGCCTATCTATCATCAAAGATAAAAATAACATACAAAAATTATGGACTGTCACAGCATTGGGCGAATGTTCTTATGGTAATTTCTTATGGTAAGTGGTGCAAATCCTTGAGCAGAAATAATCCAGCCCTCTTGTGTTACTAAAGCCATATCAGCAACTACGATTTTAAGAGTGGTTGTTGCAACGAATATGGGGCAGTTAAGAAGCCATCTCCTGGATTGCATAGAGCAATGGATGACCAGCAAAAATAGGTTTCATGAAAGAATTGTGTTAATTCGTTCCGAGTATTATAATTTCTTATGTAAAGAAAGATATTCAAATTGTCTATTCAAGCAATAATAGACACGAATTCACGAATACAGATATCACAAATGTTTAGAAAGACATATAAATTTTATCATACAAAATATGATGCAAATTATCTCATTACTATAAATGTATATGCATTATTAATAAACTACTCCATTTTTCCTTGTATAAAATAAGACAGAAAGATGCTTTTTATTCATAAAATGTATCATATCGAAATTCATTACTAATTTCTAAATAAAATTAATTTTCTCATTAGACCAAGTTTAAATAATATTCATTCTATTATAAATGCAATATGACCCTTTCCATAAATTGTAAAGATGCTGGAGACCCTGTATGTACTCATACCATGTATGGTGAAACAGAAGAGGAAGTTTTGAAAAATGCCAAAGAACACGGCATAAAGGAACATGGGTATACAGAAGAATCGTGGAATGAGATATTATCAAAGAATCTTGAACATTTCAAGAAGATAATAAAACAAGTTTAATTACCTATTCTTTATTGTTTATTCAATATATATTGAAAAATTAGAAATTTGATAATTTATTTTACTTGACCAATATAATATGTTTAATAATAATCTCACTAATAATATTAAAAATTTATAACTAAAGTTAATTGCATAATCTTCTAGGTACAAACAACGCGATTGAATTTAAGAATATATTTTGTTCATATTATGATATGTAGTATTATTAATTGCTATAATATAATCTCATTTCCTATGTTTTTAATATAATATTTTAATTCAGATAAATAGTTTTCTGTTATTATAATAAAAAAATCTTGAATGGTTACAAACTAATATTTTACATAACGATTAAGACCTTTTTTTGGTTTACCTCCATTTTCATACCTTTTCAGTAGAAATTCCAGAGTCATCTTTTGAAATAAAGTGTATAAATGTTCCTCCTGGTGAAAATATGGCCCCTGATCTACATCTTGACTTGAAAAATTATTAATTTTAAGTGATTCTATTGCTGAATT
>DATDKD010000065.1:0-15003 GCA_036520175.1 Nitrososphaeraceae archaeon | reverse complement strand
AACTTATAGAATTCACATTTTCATCATATGTAAACATCAATTGATCATTCTAAGTTATAAAACATATTGACTCACTTTTATTTTTCAAGTCATAGTCACTTCAAAAACTTGCAATTTCTTTACCTTAGAATACTTTAAATTCTCTTGGTTTTTCGTCTTTAAAAATGTCTATACTAAAATAATGCCTAGAATAGGCTTTGTGATCATCTCTATAAATGGTTGCAAAGCTATTCCTTCCTCCTTTCTTGGTAGGATAATATACGATTCGGATAGGTATTTAATTTGGAAAGACTTTTCTCTATATCAATCCCATTTTTCTCCATCTCTTTAAGTCTTATTGATAATGTTTTTGGATTAATCCATTCTAGTGAATTTAAAAATTGGTTAAACCTTATTTGTTTATCATTGATAATATTTTTTAATTAAAAATGAAATTTTTTACACATTATTTCAAATGTATTATTTATAGTACAGCATTTTAAGATTTTAGACAGATTCTTCTCATTTGTATATTTGAATTTTCTTTTCGATATGAATTAATAAATGATACACTATATTGTAATTATATGGTATTTTTTAAAAAAAGGAAAAAATGAAGTAGTCAGTTTAAAATAATTCCTAGAATTTGCTTATTTAATTAGTTATTTTATTAAAATCCTTATTATTTATAGGATATATGAATAAATTATTTTTCATTCCTATATTACCAATTGATTCTATAATTCTTGTAGAATAACTAAAAGCTTTTGATATATTCAATAGATTATCATCATTTGTTTCTATTATGATATTATTGTTGGATAAATAGACTACTATTTCTATAAAATTTTCTATATCTTTCCATTTTAATTGATATCCTTTGATATTTTGACTCATCCCGATCCATCTTAAGCTACCAAAATATTTGCCTGCTAATTTCTCAACTATTTGTTGATTAGAGATTTGAAAAGGAACAGATGCGTGAATGATTTGTATGTATTTTGTTTGATTATTTCTTTCTTCATTTATTATACTCTTTAACTTTGAAAAAATAAATTTCCCTTTTTTATTGAAATTATATCCCAATTTGGTTTTATCAATTAATCCAAGTTCTTTTAATCGTTTCAAAGATCTTGATAAAATTTCTTGATGTATATTAGATCTAATCTTTAATCCATTAAAGGTAAACGTAGCTATTGTGTTATCATCTCCATTATCAAATAAAATTTCTAGAATATCTATGTCACTCTGTCGAAGATCATTAATAGATATAAAATCATCTTCATAAACTTTCTGGTTGTCTAATGATTCTATTAAAATAGAATTATTGTTATTATCTATATTATTTAGAGTTTCAAATCTTTTATTAGTTTGTTTTTTTAATTCACATATCACATTAACTATATTAATGTAAGTCTATATAAATTGGTAAGTAGCATGTGGTATAGTAACTTACTATTTATTAAGTAAAAAGATAGCTAATAATATGTTTACTATATTGAAATATAAAAAAATGATTATGGTTGATTCTCTAATGTCACTGAAATAGTAAATCGTCTCCCATATCTATTTACAGATAATAGAGTTTGCTCATTTACATTCTTATGTTTGATTCGAGATGAAAGCTCGGTTATTTCTTCTATCCTCTTTTCATCAATTTCCTCAATAATATCTCCAGGTCTTATTCCTGAATCTGATGCTGGACTATATTCTTCTACCTTTACAACTAAGGCTCCTTCATTAGTTGGTAATCGATAATATCTTGCTATTCTACTAGTTATCTTGATAGTAGTAATACCTAACCATGGACGAGTAACTTTTCCGTTTTTTATAAGTTGCTGTAATATTGTTTTTGCTGTATTAACTGGAACAGCAAATCCTATTCCATGGGCATAAGGTATTTTGGCTGTATTGATTGCAATTACCTCTCCATTGGTATTTACTAAAGGGCCACCGGAATTTCCAGGATTTATAGCTGCATCAGTTTGAACCAATTCTAATACTCCATCTTCAAATTCAATGTTCCTATTTAAAGAACTAATAATTCCAGTTGTAACTGTAGGTCCTCCTGTCAAACCAAAAGGATTACCTACTGCTATAACTATTTGACCAACTTTTAGATTATCAGAATCTCCTAATTCTGCAGAAGGAATTGAGTCTATTGCTTTATTGTCAGGATTGTTATTATTATTATTGTTATTACTGGAATTATTAGAATCATGTTCAATTTTTAAAACTGCGAGATCAGTAAGTTTATCTGTTCCTATTACTTTAGCATTGAATGTTCTTCCATCATATAGAGTTACTTTTAATCTTCTAGCATGATCTACTACATGATAATTTGTAAGAATATGACCTTGATTATCAATTGCGATGCCTGATCCTACACCCTCAATTGGAAATATACGTAAAAGTTCATCAGTTACCATTCTCACACTTGCAATATTAACTACATTCTTGCTAACTTTTTCAATAGCATTAACCAGTAATTCTTCATTTACAGGAATCAACAGTGTCTACCTCCTCTTTCTAACGGAGATTTTGGTTTGGAAGGAGTTATAGGGGGTTTCTTTATCGTTGGTTGATTGATTGTTATATTATACATATTTTATATTATAATAGAGATTGATGATTAAATTGATTAATTATTATTAAATCAGTCACACTAGTTTGTATAAAGAGCTCATTTTAATAATTGTCAAATTTAATAATTTATTTTATGTCTTATCCAATGACATTACCACACATATCTTTATGATAATTAGAAAGAAAAAATAATTATAAACAAAGCGATTCTTGAGAAAATATCGATATAACTAACCAATATCAAGAAATCATTAAAACAATTCAATCAATATCTCTCAAACGACTCTATAAAATTGCAAAATATTGTTAATAAGATAAACTTTTCTGTAAGTAACAAAATTAAAAGAAACTATGCTTTCTACAAAGAATATGTAAAAGAATAACCAAATTGATAATATACTTCAGGAATTCAACGAAGATTAAATTTATTCAATCTACTGGGTTATTTTCTTGAGTTCCTATATCAGTATCTTTTCTGATTTCTTTTTTTATTCTGTATGAGACTTGCTCATCACCTTCTTCTCCTGATTTTCCAACAATATTTGATTCATCATCACTATATTCGTTTTCTCCTTTACTATCGATTGATGACATTAAATCTTATTATATAGTAATCTGTTTTTTAATTTTTTAGTTGCTTCTTATATAACTATTCTAAGGAAGTATTGAGAATACTCATTGCAATGTAGTTATAAATGAAAATCTAGTTGATTAAAATTTATTACTAGTTTAGTTCTTCTCATAAATGGTTTCATAAATGTTTAAGACGTTTGTAATGAATTAGTTGGTATTAGAAACATGGATACTTTTGATTGTATAGCAACCAAACTTGATATAAGAGAATATAGTCAACAAAAAGTACCTATAGAAATAAGAGAAAAGGTACTTGAAGCAGCTAGACTAACTGGTACAGGTCTTAACACTCAGCACTGGCGATTTATAGTTGTAGAAGATAAAGGTAATCTCAATAAACTGGCAGAAGATAGTACAAGTGGTAAATGGGTGTCAAATGCAAATTTTGCAATAATAGTCCTTACAAACCCAAAGTATAATTATCATATGATCGATGCAGGACGTGTACTGCAGAGTATGCAATTGGCAGCATGGAATTTTGGAATAGGTTCAGGATTATTTACAGGTATAAGAGAACAAAATTTTAGAGAAGACTTCAATATTCCAGAGTCGATGAATATTACTATAGTAATAGGTTTTGGATATCCAGCTAAAAAGAATTTGACGGGTAAAAGAAAGAATCGCTTACCCATTAATGAACTAGTTTATTATGAAATATATAGATAAACCAAAAAGATATGAAAAAGAAGATTATGTAATTACTGCTATTATCCTCAATATCTTTCATAAAAAATCCAAAATTTTTTACTAAAACCATTCTTTGGCAATTACATGAAACCAATTTTGTAGCTATGAAATACTTGAAAAATATATGAAGGAAGAAGAAGGTCCTACGATTGACTTTGTGCATTGTAAAGAGTATCTGGTTATAATTAGCATTAGTCATATAATAATAGATATTTTCCAGTATTTTTCGGAAGATGCAATATCTTTTTATTAAAAACCATTGTAATTGTGATGTCTAAAACTATATGTTTTTTCTATTATAAAGTTTAATTAATACAGTATTAAATGGAGTGTCATTTCAACTGGAATCTCTAATCTTTAACAATATAACTCATTATATGACAGTGATCTGAAAATGGTTAAAATGTTTTATAAAATCACACAATGAAAAAACCTTTGAATCTTCCTTTCCTTTGCTAAACAAATTCTGTTGAAATCAACCAATACTTGTATTGTAGATGCCTTGATTTATATTCTTAAATGCGTAAAATACTGTAAAGTTAGAGCATTATTATAGAAATTTTTATATGTATCTAGTTCTATAAAGTCAAGAGAGTCGAAAAAATCAAATTGTCTAAACCACTCGAAAATGAAGAAAGTCTGTATTTATCGGTCAAAGAAGCATTTAATCGTGGTGTTATAAGAGGACAATCACAGTCGAACTTTTTCGAATTTTTTGACTTTATTGGTAACCCCTTTGATTCAAGTTTTTTAATAACAAATCAAAAACAGATCGTTAAAAGTACCAGAGTAATCATAAATAAATTAGCTGAAAGAATAGGGGCTTGTCATAAAAATGAAAGACATCTTATTTTAGTAGGTCCGGAATGCTCAGGTAGATCAACTATCCTAAAAATAATTGAAAATTTCCTAAATAAAGGCTTTAATGATAATTTCTCTCTATATGTTAATGCGCAAGATAGATGGTCTGGATTTACAACAGAGGAAGATGGAAATGATGATCATTTTGATAGAATTGATAATTTTCAACAATGGGTAAAAGAAGTTGATTTTCAAAATAGTAGAATAATTCTTGTTGATGATGCTGATTCCTTCATTTCACATGCAGTGCAGTATTGTAATGCAATAAAATTAGATGGATTTAAAGTTCCTACTTTTATATACTGTATTACGAATGTAACTTATTCTTATGTGATAAACAATGAAAGACTAGGCAAAATATTTGGAGATGTTTTCTGGCTTGGTATAAGGGAAGAAGGCGATATAAAAAAAATTATTTTAGAATCTACAAAAAATACATTAAAATCAAATACTAAACAATTAACGTTCTTTGATGATTATTCCTTGAACCAAATAGTTAATTATTCGTTTGGATTACCAGGGTTAACAAGTTTATTTATTCTATCATGCTTAAAGACTGCCTATCAAGCCAGTATTAACAAAATAGAAAGAAGATTAATTAAAAGGGTAGCAGATAGTGAAGGATTCACTTTAGCCAAAAAAATAGTAGATCGAAACTTAAATTTAGATGGGACTAAATACAAGATTCTAGTTGAAATTCTAAGACAGTATTATATTGATGGAGAAAAAGCTGAACGAAAAAAAATCATATCTCAATTCTCGAATATGGCACGATCTACTCTTGCTTATCATTTCAAAGATTTGATAAATGAAAATGTAATACAGCAAGATCGCATAGGGCTTAGGGTATATTACACTATACAAAAACCCATTAGATGTGCATTAGAACTAATAGATTTAGGTTTAGCAGAAATAGAAACAAGAAAGGAATCTGATATCAATGAAATGGTAAATATTGATCAAAGCATTGGAGATGGATAAGAATTGCGAACGTTTAATAATCAAGGAGACGAAATAGAATTTTCATCTATTTTCCCATTTAGAATTAGTCATATCTCACATTCTAGTACTAGTTATATTAAACATCTAAATAAAGAGAACATTTATAATTACGATAGTTCTAATTTTGATTCTTCATTTAAAATCTTAACCGAGCGTCTTTTAAAAGAACCTTTTCACTTTGAACCTAATAACTATCAGTCAGGTTATGCTATTCCTTCTATTTTAAATCTCAAAGTTGTGGTAATTCCTTATTATGAAATTATTGATGGAAACATAATTCAGAATGTTACTGGTAAAGAAAAATTAGGCGCAGTAACTAAACAGACTACAACCATTAAATCTCAAAAGTTAAAATATATTATTGATGCAAGTACATTTGCACATAGTAAAATAATTTTAGTTTGTAAAGTTAAAACCGTAGACCAAGCTCGTGACTTTCTTGCAGACTATTTAAAAGCAATAGGATTTAAGGAAAGTAATGAAACTTGGGATTTTATTTATAATGAGTCAGATTCTATTATGCAGCAATTACTTCTCTCACTTTATGATTATTGGCCTACAAATGAAAGTCAGACAACGTCTATAAAAATAGGAGGTAAAACAATCTCAGCTAATTATTCAGGAAGAGGAAAATATGATTTAAGATTAGAAGAGGTTAATGATGAAATAAAAAATCGTATAATTAATGGTGATCACATAGAAAATATTACATTAAAACCACCAATAGGCATCACAGGAATTAAATTAAGAAAATCTGTACCAAAGATTACCATAAATGATCAAGGAGTTATTAGTTGCAGAGCAAATATTAACTATGAAAATTTTGTCATAATAAAGTGCTTTATTGAAGAAACTATCAATATAATAAAACAACTAAATAAAGTCAAACAACCAAAAGCATCATATATCAAACTTGAAGACTTTATCCCCCAAGAAATAGCTCATGTCACAGATTCAAAACTGCCAATTTATGATAATTCATTAAAAATTAACAATAATGAAAAGATTCTCAGAGGCAGGAACGATTGATCAATAATCATTCAAATTGGCATTTTAATCATACTGATATACCTAACACTAATAATGTCAAGAATGTTAATTCTGATTGTCAGGTTCTTGATTTTAATTCTTCAAATAAAAATGTTCCCAAGGTAGATATCTTTCATAAAGATATTGACAATGATTATACTTTAACTTCCAAAGATGTTATAAGAAAAATAAACCCAGTAGTACTTCCTAGGATAAGTGCTATAGCTAATATCGGCCTCTGTGAACGTGCTGCTTATAATATTTCTTTCTTTGGCATGGAATCGGATAATAATTTTACTGCTGAAGGAGTAATAGGTAATGCAATTCATAGAATCACTTTAAGATCTATAATGGAGATTACACAATCACTAAAAAATGGTAGTAGTAATGTCATCAATTCTTCTACAAATATTATTACACAAAGATCTAAAGCTAAAGAAATTTTTATTAGAAATGCGGAAAGAGATATCAAAATCAATTGGAAACGTTTTATGCTTTCAAATATAGAAAATCCTTTGCCTTCTATCCTAGATGATTTGGAAATTAGATCTGAGAGATTAGTTCATCAGTTATTTGCAAGAGAAGAAGAGGCAGACAACAAGCAAATCATCTTTAGACCCGAATTTACAATTCGTAATATCAAAATTCCCCTCGAAGGAAGACTGGATTTAATTAAAATTAAACTTTCAAATAAACAAAGAGAAAAAGGAAATAACAGCTATAATGGCAGTGAATATTTAAATCCATATGTGACTGCAGATGATTTAGTTAATTTAGAAAAAGAATCTGTAGAAATAGTACAAATAAAAACAGGTAATTATCGACCAAGAACTGCTGTTTGGAATCTTCAAGCAGATGCTGAGGCTCTTTTACTTATGCAAACATTAAATCTAAAAGAACCTCCTAAATATACATGGCAATTTGCTGATAAAGATGGTAATAGAAAAAAGTTTGATTTTGCAAAAGTATACAAAGTGATAGAAAAATATATACATATTTGGAAGTCTGAGATCTCTCCACAAATTACTGGTTTTTGTCCTAAATGTCCATTGCGAGAAGGATGCTTAAATTGGGCATTTGTTAGTAATAATGCATTAACAGAAGACGAAAGAATAAAAAGAAACATAGAATTTCGTCTTTCGAAAAGAATAAGAGAAGAGGTCTCACTTGATGATCGATGGAAAGCATATGTAGTTTTACAGTCGGCAGAGAAAAGACAAAGAGAAGGATCTGCCATTACAAATTTGTATATTGATACCTCTTCAATTGATGCCGAGAAACAAAAAATTACATTACTAGGTGATGAATATTTTGGTCAATTCTTAGATTTTAGTGTGGGTGAACATGTAACGATTTCTGATGGTACTCCGAATTTAGGAAGTAATCCTAATGCAGTTATAAGAGCAATTGATATCGATAGAAAATCAATTACACTTGAATTTTACAGAGATGATTTGTATTATCTTTTGTATGATAACAGAGATAAATCACCTCTTACTATTGATAGATTTAATTTTAGTAGTGGATTAATATCAATGAAATTTCTTGATAGTTTCTTTAGACTATCTTCCTATGCTAATGATATAGTATTAAAGAAAAGAAGTGTTAAGGTAGATGAACAGAATATTATAGGTATGAAAAGAAGGTAATTAATTGATATGAATGGACTAGTCTAAAAAAATGAATACTGGTCGAAAGTTTCCATCCTTTGAGGGAATTGAAAATTTTGAACAAAAAACAGCAAGATATAGAATAAATTCAGAAAAAACAGTTCCTGTCACCGGACCTCCTGGTACTGGAAAATCCACGGTTATCTCACATTGTTGTTTTGATCTTTTAAATGATGATTATTTTCCAATTTTAGTTACCGCTCCAACCAATGTGATGATTGATAGCATTTTATCAAAAATAGATTCTCTTCTACAACGGGAAAAAATTCAACTACCTCGTGGATTTGTTATTAGATATGGTAACGTTGCGAATCTAAATAGAACATATAATCATCTTATGAAATATGCATTTGATAATATTGTGGAGGATTATTATAGTTCATGCTATTCTAACTGTGCGGATAATAATAATAGTTTCTATAATAAGATCACCATAGCCAAAGATTTTTTTCAAAGTGCCAGAATAATATTAAGTACAGATTATAGTGCTAAAGACCTTGGCAATATAATTAAAGTTGGAGCAGTTATAGTAGATGAGGCAGGATTAGTTGGTCTTGACAGAATGGGAATGTTATTTTCATCACTAAGGGATAATAATGGTAAAATTATTGTCATTGGAGATGATAAACAACTGCCACCAGTATCCCATGATTATATAACGGAAAGCCTATTTGGCTCTGTCTTGGAACATTTTCATACTACGTTACTTAAAAGAGAATATAGGTTTAACAAAGATATTTTAGATTTGATTAATCCTTATTATGAGTACAAACTCGAAGCCGATTCTTCCGTTATGAATATATCTACCGCAGATATATCTAATAAAGATTATGATGGAATCAATGATAACGTATATAGAATCCTTAAACATGATAAAAATGTTGTATTTGTTGATACTGATGGAAAGTGTAAAGAAGAAAAGCATTTTACAAATAAAGGAGAAGTTGCAATTATCAAAGAGATTGTTGATGGATGTATCAGTATGGGGATCAAGGATATTATTGTTACTACACCATACAAACAACAAGAAAGATTATGTAATTTTTATCTACAAAAGGAAATAAGAATTGGAACAATTGATGAATTTCAAGGTCAAGAAGCAGAAGTTACAATAATATCAATGGTTCGATCTAACAATAAAATGAATTATCAAGAAGCTATAGGATTTGTTAATATTCCAAGATCATGTGTTGCATTCTCCAGGAGTAAGAGAAAAACAATAGTAGTAGGAGATAGAAACACTCTTATAAAAAATAATTTTTTATCTCATTCTATAGACACAATAACTCAAAAAGATGGGTTTATTTTATGGAGAAAATATTAATTACAATTTAGCATTGCTATTAGTTTATTGGAGTTTCTTGTGATTGGAATAGAATATTTATAAAAATAAGCAAAAAATATATTAAAATAAGAGGTATTACATTTCTTAAAAATTAAATTTGTAAGAAGTTATTCTTTTTTGTATTGTTTTGCTTCTTCCTCTGTTACTCTTAAATAGACCGTATCGCCATCAAAACGCTCTAGCAAATCTTTAGGGATATAGAATTTGTCTTTGTCTACATTACCTTTTTGAGTTATTATGTATTCTCCTGAAATTTCTTGAACTTCACCAAGGTCTGCTTCACCTAAACCTCTTGCTTCTTTTTTAATAATGTCTCCTGGATTATATTCTATAGAATCACTAGACATATTAACAGTGTTTAGTGTTGCATTTATATAAGTTCTTTTTAATTATATAAGATATCACTCTTTCCGTACCCAATTTACCGATTGGCCTGGATTCTAATTTGCTGAAAGTCTTTTCTAGTTTATTTTTATCTTCTAGAATTATACTATAATAATCAAAATTATCTATGCTTTTATTTTTTATAATTAATTTTCTTTCTTCAAACTTCCTTTTTAGATGCCATAGCCTATTAACCGCCAGTATCATCCGTAGGAGCAAATAATAATAGTAGTATGTTAGGCTATAGCAGACGTGAGATTTTTCCTTGACAGATTGATATAATATGTTACCAATATGGTATTTAATAATTTGAGACAATTTGTTTATTTGTTAGAAATTAATTGTCATAGCCTGAATATTTATAGTGTTTATGCAATTTAAATACTTAAATTTAATTTAACTTAATTAAATATCTCTATTCTATTTATAATCTAATTTTTTAATTTTATCAACTAAACTGAGAGCATCACATCCAGCCTCAGTAGTTATATAAAGCAAATGATTCTTATCTAAAGGCATAGTAATGCGTTTAATTTTTTCATATTCAGCAAGTACAAACTTCCCTTTTCCGATCTTTTTTTCGAGTGTGCGGCGCATTTTCCATGCACCAAGTGCAATTTGAAGAGAATGTTTGCTTTCTTCTTTTGTTAGGAGATTTATCACTCCGGATCTATGTTCAGAAAAAAGAAATATGTTATCATTAATATCAAATATTGTTACAAAACGGATATCTGGATCAAGACTCATAATTTGCTTTCCGATATTTTTATAATCCATTACTAAATAGTTAGTTATATTAGTTTGTATAAAAAGTTTGTAGCAAAAAGTTTCCTTTTCTATGTTAGAAATGATTCTAACTTTCTATAATACTCACTTAAACGATATATCTTTGTACAGGAAGCTAGTAAATATGATTTGGTAGAACTCGAAAACTAATTGAAAATTAGTAAGCGTTAATGGATTAATACTTTTTTACATTCAATTATATAAATAAGAAAGAACCTCTATAATTGCATCTAAATGGGACTTTCATAGATTAATTCTTTTTAGTGAAAGTACCATATTCTCATTCATACCTATCATGGCAATTCAATAAATCATTATGATCAAATTGAAAATTTAAGGAAATAATGAGAAAATAATCTTTAATTTTTACTAAATTGATTTGATATAAATACTAGTTTCATAGTAATAAGGACTAAAAAATATAAATAAAAGAGATAACTTTAATTTACTTGAATACGTCTGTAATTTTTTCTCCTATTTTCTCTAATGGACCGGAACTCTGGTTACCTTGTTGTTGTGACTGTTGTTGTGGTCCTGTCTGATTATTTTGTTGTGAAGGCTGTTGTTGTTGTGACTGTTGTTGTGACTGTTGTTGTGATCCTGTCTGATTACTACCTTCTACGATTGTTTTTTCAAAAGGTACAGTTGTTTGGTTTACTGTAGTTGTTTTTGCTTCTCCGGTTGGCTTTACTATTGTTTTATTTTCGAACCCTGAAAGATTAGCTATAGGTTGATCTTGCGTATTCATATTTTGTAACGGTTCAAGGGCTGACTTGTCAATTGGTGATGTAGTTTCATTTACTTCCACGGTGGTTTGTTGAGCAGGTATAGTTGTTTTATTTATAATTGTAGTTTCTGGTGCACCAGTAATTTCTGCCTTAGTTTGATTCGCTGAATTTTCACTAGAATTAGATTGACCAAAGGCAGTATTTTGAATAGGATTTACCATAATGGCCAAAAACATTATTGCAAATGCAGTAACGGGTAAAAGACTTTGTTTAATTTTGTTATCTATCATTATATACAGATAGTACAACATAATATAAATACCTAAAAGAATTATAAAAAGTCCTAGAAATCTTAACTGACTATATTCATTTGTATAGTATTGAAAGAAATATTAGTTAAACTCAATCATTTGTTAGGTTTAGATAAGAAGAAATATTATAAAACTATCAAAAAGAATTAGTAGTAATTATAAATAATAATTTCAAGGTATTATTAACACAATGTTTCATTTTTTTCGTGAGGAAAGCCCAATAGCTCTGACTTTGTCATTGCCTATTACAATACAATAAAGAATTTAGGTAAACTTAACTGGAACAATAAAAATAGTTATGGATGTTGTTGATTCAATAATTAATAGTCTATAGTATCTACATCAATATAGATACAGTAACAATCACACAAAGAAATCTATGAGTAAACTGATCTAATTACAAATAACCATAAATCAATGTCTATAGTGAGAGGCAAATGTATTTATTTCTTGGGAACTTAAATCATTAAGGAATTGATTTCGATGTAATTTTCCGTATATTACGATATCTCGAGCTAACATTTGTATTCTTTGTGATAATGCTTCGTTTCTAATATTTCCATTTGTTCTAAAGTCTTTTTCTCCATTTATAGAGATGCCATAAGGCATACTCCATCCATAACATTGTCTTACTGCTGTGCGCATCTGATCCATTACTGTCAATCCTTTTTCATGAGAAGAACATATATATCCAAAAAGTTTTCCTGCGAATTCAGACCAAAAGTAATCTAGAAAATTTTTCATAGAACCAGCCATAGAACCATGATAATCCGGCGTGGAAAGAATAAAAGCATCAGCCCACTTTACCATTTTTTCAGCTATTGAGATTTCGGTTTTTTTATCATGTTCTTGATAATACAAAAAAGGTAGTATCGTTTGTCTTAAATCTAAAATTTGAATTTCTGCATCATAATTTGTCTTTATTATATCTAGTGTTAATTTCAAGGCTCTAGTACTGGTGGATTCTTTTCGCATACTAGAAGCAACTCCTAAAACATTAATTCTTTTATTTGATATCACATTAATTTATTAACTTTTAGATTTTATAAGTCTAAAGGTTTACAAATTATAAAATATAACATATAAAAGAGAAAAAATATTTTATTATAGTGATTACTATATTGCATTTATATGTTCATACTATTACAATTTAATAATAAGTTATTTTTATAATTATAAAAATTCTTGCTTGTTTGGTTTAATTATAAATCTACAAATAGCATCTCCTTTAGCGGCAGTATGACTAGTTTCTATTTCTCCATCAAGAATCTTTTTAAAAAGTTCTGTCTCTACTACACATGCTTCCCAATGTTTTTCTGCTACCTGTAATATAGGACAGTTATATTCAAGTAGTTCATATGTTCCATTTCTTTGATCTTTTTTATTGATTTTTTTTTGATTCTGCTATATACCCCTCTTCATCACGAATCTTTGCTAATTCTTTTATCTTATCTTCAAATTCTAAACTATTGAGCCTTTGGTTATATTGCAAAAAGAGCTGGGCTTGTCTTTCACCTAGTAGGTCCATGATACCTTCTTTTCCCATTCTCTTTTCAATATAATCGAAAGCAGAAGATGCAATAGTACTATACGATCTTGGAAAAATAGTCTTACTGTTCCTTGTTAATTGATAAAATATTTTAGGTCTTCCAACATTTCCTTCTCTAATGTGAATAGGTTCAACAAATCCTTTTTTAAGTAAAATATTGAGATGTTTATGAACTGCCATCCTTGATATTTTTAAAACCTTAGATAATTCTTCAAGTCCTGCCGGTTGCATT
Source organism: Nitrososphaeraceae archaeon (assembly GCA_036520175.1). Lineage (GTDB taxonomy): Archaea > Thermoproteota > Nitrososphaeria > Nitrososphaerales > Nitrososphaeraceae > TH1177. The sequence goes on along the minus strand of DATDKD010000065.1, from coordinate 1,221 downwards.
ACTTTAATATACCATAATATTTTCTTTTTAGAATCACTGAATCCATCAGCAATCGAAAGACTGTCTGAAAATGAAGATTCTCCTATGATAGTGGTAGCAGCAGCAGTATTATTAGAATACAAATTAATCTATATTTAAATTGCTATTTCTTAAACTGTTTGGTTTACAAATTTTACAAATTAGTATAATCTGAAATTGAATTAAATAAATATTTATTTGAAATTAGTACAAAAAGTATTAACGAAAATGTCATAATAATAATAATAATAATAATTTTTTATAATTTGTAAACTACTTATTATATATAACTTGATATGAAATACCGTTTATGAATAAGAAAGGTCAACAAGAAAAGGTTGCTGTGGTAACTGGTAGTTCTTCAGGTATAGGTTTTGAAACTTCCTTATTGCTTTCAAGAAATGGCATTTATACTTATGCAACTATGAGAAATTTAAGTAAATCAAAGAAACTAAATGATATTGTTGAAAAAGAAAACCTTCCTTTAAAAGTCTTACAATTAGATGTAACAGATGATAAATCAGTTAAAGATTCTATTAGCCAAATCAAAGATGAAAGTTCAAGGATTGATGTATTAGTTAATAATGCTGGATATGATGTAATGGGAGCAGTAGAAGATATATCAATTGATGAATTTAAATCACAATTTGAGACCAATCTCTTTGGTGTGATTAGGGTTACTAAAGAAGTACTACCGATAATGAGAAATCAAAGAGCGGGTAACATAATAAATATAAGTTCTGTTGGGGGAAGAATAGGAATACCTCTAAACTCTGCATATATTAGTAGTAAATTTGCTTTAGAAGGATTATCTCAATCAATGAGATATGAATTAGAACAATTTGGAATAGATGTTATATTAATAGAACCAGGAGTGGTTAAAAGTAATTTCTTTGAAAATGCAGATGTAGTAAATAATAAGACAAATAATACAATCTCACCATATTCACAATTAACTCAAAAACTCTATGAAGGTTTTGAACCTACGCTTAAAAGTAGTTCTTCTTCATTACCATCAGATGTAGCCAAGATAATTTACCAAGCAATAGAATCCAATAATCGAGAAGTACGATATTTAGTCGGAAAGGATGCAGTTTCAATTATCAATGCACGACAAAAATTATCAGATAAAGAATTTGAGAATTGGATAAAAGAAAGTCTCTTTCAGCAAAAAGGTTTCATACGCCAATAATAAAATTGCTA
>DATDKD010000064.1:0-4297 GCA_036520175.1 Nitrososphaeraceae archaeon | reverse complement strand
TGACCACAAGAACATAAATCAGGATAAACAAAGCAACTACTTTTTATATTAGAATTAAAATTATAATAACTATTGGTAAAAAATCTTTTTTTTAGTGACATCGTACCTCATTTAGTTTAAAGTTATTCCATTCATTCCCTTTATTAGTATAAAGTTTACCAAAGGTTTTTGACCTCATTTTTAGTCACTATTCTCTAACACATATGATATACTTTGAAAAATAATTAAATATATTGTCATTACTCTATATATAGCAAATGAGAAAAAGTGATCCTAAATTTTACTATATAAAAGAACATAGAATATTGTTTTATATATTTCTATATAGTTATATTACTATAGTTATAAGACTTGACAAAGAAATACCATTGTAATAATAATTTTAGATACATAATATAGATTATAATAAACTATAGTGGAAATATAAATAAATTAGCAAGTGACTTATATAAATGAAGATTCATTCTACCTCTGCAAGAAAGCCGGAGTAAGTGAATAGTTATCGCTCCTTTCTCTTACTCCGGAACATCACAAGATTCAATTCGAATTATGGTATAAATAAATTTTATTCTAAAATTATTTAACTGACTATTACAATTTGAGACAAATAATACGTCTTTAAATAAAGTTGCTTCTAAAAATGGAATAAAAATGAAGGATGTGAATGAAAATAAGCAACAATTTAGAAGAATTATTTCAAAAAATAGTAATTGAATCTAAAAGAAGAAAAACTTCCAATAATTTCTTCTCCTCGTTAAATATATATATATATATAAATAATAGAATATAAAGTTACTTGTATTTCTCTCTCATCTAAATAGTTCATTTACTAAAAAGTAAAATAAATCAATGTATAACTTCTTTTAGTGATTTAAAAAATTGAACATATTAGAAGTAGAATTCCCATTGAAAATAGAGGCCAAAACAACTAGATATAACGATAAGACAAATGTTATATATTCAATTGCTGAATTACAGCATAATTTTTGTCTAAACAAAAAGGAAATAATAATGGAACAAATTAAAGCTTGCGAAAACCTGTCTAGATATACTAGTAATAAAAGTGACAGTTTAGCCCTTGAAAGAGAAATTTCTGAATTAAAAGTAGCTCTTGATATTTTACATTAGCTATTAAAATCTCGAAATATTTAATATATACATATATCGTACTCTAACTATAGAGAATGATTTGTATTGGTTTTATTTAATATTATAACAAATACTTCCACTTAATCTTAGTAACATTGGTATAGGATATTTTTATTTTGATATTTATAAAATTATATTTAATTTTGATATATATTCTCTAAATTATTTTGTTGAAAAAAATTAATTCTTAGTTATACTCATACATTTTAAAGCAGATAAAGATTTAAGTTAAGAAGTTGTTTTAGTTCGTAATGAAAACTTTGCTCTTCCTTCGTCATGCTAAATCAAGTTGGAAGGATAGCACGCTTATTGATCATAAAAGACCACTAAATAAACGTGGCAAAAACGATGCACCGATAATGGGTGATTATTTGAAAAATAAAAAGTTAACTCCTGACTTAATTATTAGTTCTACTGCAAAACGAGCTAAAGATACTTCTAAATTAGTAGCAGAACATTGCGGATACAATAAAGACATACAATCGTCTAAATTATTATATGGAACTACAACTCAAGATTATTTAACTACAATAGGAGGAATTTCTAACAAATATCATAGAGTTTTATTAATAGGACATAATCCTATTTTAGAAGAAGTTTTAGAGACAGTAACTGGAGAACAAATAAGAATGAAAACCTGTTCGTTGGTACATATATCTCTACCCATAAAAATTTGGAAAGAAGTTAAAGATGATACAAATACAAAGGGTAAACTAATTGATGTAGTAAAGGTTAAAAAACTAAATAAACATAGTAGTTAAAAATATAAATATATACATATTTATTTTTGCTATTTATATTTTCTTATAACTAAATACAAATTAATTGAGTTATTATTATATGTATTTATATTACAGGTTTAATAAATTATCAATGAAGACATACTCAATTTCATCTAAACAAATGATTATACAGGTAAATAATAATTTTGAAAATTTTAAGAATATTTTAAACTTATATCTTAAAAATCCTAATGGCAAAAATATTCATGATCTTCGGAAATCGATTAGGAGGTTAGATTCTGCGTATTACTCACTACCAAAAAAATTCAGAAAAAATAAACCAATTAAAAATTATGTAAATCATAGTAAAGATCTTTTTAAATCTAATAGTCAGGTGAGAGATTATGATATATTCTTGGAGAAAATAAATAGCCATAATAGCGCAAATAATAAAAATAATAATTTAAAAGACCAAATAGAGCAAAACAAGAAAACACAACTTGAAACGGCTAAAAAGATTGCACAAAATTTAGAGTTATATGATTTTCCTCAAATAGGTACCGCATTAATATCTGATAAAAAAGTTCAGAAACGATTCAATAAAGTATCCGATATGTTTAATGATAAAATTAAAAAAGAACTGGATATTGTAATTCAAGATAAAAATAAAATAAAAAAACTACATGAATTAAGGAAAGACTGTAAAAAACTTAGATATCTCTTAGAACTAATCTCAGATCAAGATAAAGATATTGAAAAAACAGTAAAACAATTAGACGATATACAAGATATTTTAGGTGAGATTCATGATTGTGATGCTACTATTATGTTTCTCCGACAACAAAAAAAACAATATCCAGCAGTTAAAAATTTTATCAATAACGAATCTACAATTAGAAATAATAAATATGAGCAATTTGTAAATCAATACAAAAATTATACACAACCTACTATCTCTTTATTATAAATTAAATTATATAATCCAAAGATTATGAATTTTGTAGAAAAACTAAATGCAGGAATCCATCCTCCTGACGATATCAATGTAGTTATAGAGATTTCGAAAGGAAGTAATATAAAACATGAATTGAATTTAGATAATGGAATACTGTATATAGATAGAATATTGTCGGTTGAAATGATATATCCTTTTAATTACGGTTTTATACCACAAACAATAGAAAATTTGGATAATGATTCTAAGAATATTGATAATCTGGACGTATTTGTAATAGGGATCGATTCGTTGCAACCACTGAGCGTTATCAATTGTACTCCAATTGGTATCATTTTTACTGAAGACCAAGACGGACTTGATTCTAAGATAATTGCTTCACCCATTTCTAAAATAGTAGATTGGAGTGCCATTGGAGATTCGAATGATTTTAATCCACACCTTCTAAATAAACTTAAACATTTTATTGAACATCATAAAGATCTAGAAAAAGACAAATTTGTTAAAATTATAGAGGTTGGAAATAAAGAGAAATCTAAACGAAAAATTATAGAAGCAATGGAGAATCATAAAAAATATAAAAACAGTCATACGAACAAGTAAAATTATTAATAATTATCTGAATTTACTAATTATCAATATATTATTCCTCTTAAATAATTAAACCTATCATAAAAATTTTGTTTTTATAGTGTTAGTCAATAAATATTTTACTATTATTCACATGGAGTAGACATGGATACAATAAATTCTTTTTTACCTTGATCTGCTTTGCCATCATTATCAGCATCATCAAAGAATTGAATTTCATATTTCCCCTCCTCTAATTCTCCTTCAATATATTCAGATTCAGTAAAGCCTCCTGTATTATTCGTTGCAAAATAACCATAAGTAGGACTTGTTTGTGTTTCTGGATGAACTAATTTCCAACCAACATTGCTATTAGGTTCGAATCCATTTACATTTAACTCCATCCCATATCCACTAGTATCACCACAAGCAGGTGAAACCTTAACATTTGGTTTTAATTCTGCATTTACATTGGTAAATAGTGATATTGAGGCTACAAGTATTGTAAGAAAGAGAAAACTGTGGATCGTTATTTTCATACAGTATATTTATACAGATTAATTATTTAATTTTGCTATTATTGTTTTCGTTAAAATTAATATAGATAAAAGTTATAGATTAAATATTTTACTTGAATGTATATATTTATATAAACAATAAACTTTTCAATTGAAAAATAATATAGTTAATATCCTTAATATATTATATAAGAATATGATAGATAAAATTGATATCAATCTTACTATAAAAATAGGACTGATGAATGCACCGTGACAGAAAACTCTGTCAGGCATATTGACACAATAAAAGAAATGGAAGCTATGAAATTAGAATATCAAATACGTTGCAGTCATCATGAGCTTGAATTTTTACCTCATGAGAAAATAATAACTTGTGTTAT
>DATDKD010000063.1:0-10725 GCA_036520175.1 Nitrososphaeraceae archaeon | reverse complement strand
TAACTCATAATCTTCTTCATATACAATGTATCAGACGGCTCTTCCTATACTTCATCGGTGTTTGTATAAGTTATTGTTACTTTACTAAATGTTAATAAAAACATTGTGAAATAATCTCTCAGGTTTATCAAAAAGTATTTTTCATCTTTCATTTTTATTATCTTTAGCTTTTAGATTAGTGATGAGATCTGCTAGAATCGTAAAAACGAACAAGCCTCTTGTTATTGAAGATAGAGCTGTTCCAAAACCAAAGAATTCCGAAGTTTTAGTAAGGGTAAAAGCTGCTGGAATTTGCCATAGAGATTTGCATCTAGGGGAAGGAGGTTATATGGGTGCTGGAGGTATATTTATGAAAGTAGAAGATCGAGGAGTAAAATTCCCTTTAACTCCAGGCCATGAGGTTTAAGGTATAAGTGAAGATATAGGGGAATCAGTAATCCAGTTTCAAAAAGAGGATAAAGTCTTAATATATCCTTTGATAGGTGATGAAATGTGTCATTCTTGCAAAGCTGGTGACGACCATCTATACGAATCACCTCTAACTCTAGTAATATATCAAGATGGTGGATATGCAGATTTAATTTTAGTTCCAAATTATAAGCATCTTATTAAATTAGAGAATATAGATTTTAACTCATCCGCGGCTCTTGTAGGTTCAGGATTGACAGCCTATACTTCAATCAAAAAAGTCTTTAGCAATGCCTGGAGAAACTCTTTTAATTACTGGTGCTGGAGGATTAGAACTTATGGCAGTGCAGATTGCCAAAGCAATAACTAATTCCAATATTCTAATTATGGATGTCGATGACAAAAAATTAAAAGAGGCAAAAAAGTTAGGCGCAGATATGACAATAAATTCTCTTTCTTCTGACCTAGTCAAGGCAGTAAAAAATTTAACCATTGGAAAGGGAGGCGAAGGGTTAGTTGATGTTGTGAAGAATAATCAAACAGCTCCAACTGCTATTGAAGTCCTAAGAAAAAGACGACGCTACATTATGGTAGGACTTTTTGGGGTATCATTATAATTTAATTTGCCACTAGTACTTCTTAGAGCTTTTTATATTACAGGGGCATACACTGGTAGATATAATGATTTAGTTGAATTCGTAGGTCTAGTAAAAAAGGAAAACTTAATTGCGTAGTTTCAAGACATTATAAAATAAAAGAGGATAATCAAGCATTAGAGGACCTAAAAAGTCGTAAAATTGTAGGAAGAGCTGTTTTTAATCCGTAAAATTATGTATCCCGCGAGCAGGATTTGCTCCATAATAACCATATAGTTATTTTGTTTGAGCCTGCGACAATTCGGTTTCTGCTTAATGTGAGCCTGATAGGCTGAAAATACGGTTAGCTAAATAAGCCAACTACTACAGCCGAAAGCTCTACCAGGCTGAGCTATCGCGGGATAAACCGATTGAGTTATTTATTATATATAATTGTGTCTCATAAGAAAATTTCCACAACCATCACTATAAGAGATATTTTGAAATGTTTAATGAAGAATAAGATATGATCATATCAGCACCAGCACGTTTAAGCGCAAAAATTAAGTTTAAAATATACCAAATTTCGTCCAATAAACCAAATGCAGCTGCTGCTTTTATCATGGAATATTCTCCAGACACAACTTGAACAACTAATGGTAACTTACAAATTTTTTTAATTCTATATATGAGGTCGAGAGATGACATTGCGGGTTTGATCATAACCATATTTGACCCTTCATGAATATCCATTTCGATTTCTCGTTGTATTTCTCTTGGATTAGAGTATGGAACTTGATATGTGGATTTATCTATTTCATTGGCAGATATATCAAAAAAAGTTTCTGATCTGAATGGTTTGTACAAGGAGGAAGATTGTTTTGCAGAAAAAGAGAGAATTTTTATTTTCTTATAACCGTTAGTATTTAATTTTTCTTTGATTCGGCGAACTTGACCATCCATCATGGAGGATGGAGCCACAACATCTACGCCTGACATTGCATGACTTAATGCAATATCGGATAATAGTTCAATTGTCAAGTCGTTATCCACTACATTTTTAGCATTTTCTAATAATCCACAATGACCAGTCTTATTATATTGACAGACACATACATCAGTTATAGTTGTAATTTTGTTTCCAAAATTCGACTTTATCAATCTCAAAGATTTTTGTACTATGCCCTTGTTGGAAGTCGCTGAGGTACCCATATTATTCCGTACTCGTGGTAACCCAAAAAGAAGGACAGAATGTATACCATTTTCAACTATTTTTTCTAAGCATGGGATAATATCATTATACGGAACTTTAAAAAATCCTGGCATCACATTTAATTCTTGAAATCTATCATTTTCATCAACAAATAAAGGAAAAATCATATCCTTTTTAGATAAACGACATCTTTTTGAAAATTCATAATAAGTATCTTCAGACTCTACCATTTTTTTGTCCTTTTCAACTATTTTCTATTTTTCATTACATGGAATCGAATCATTTACTATTTGAATTATCCTTATCATCATCAGTGTTTAATGTCCAGGGAAACCATCTACCAATAATCTTTCCCCAATCAATTCGAAGATATAAAAAAATAATCAGTATTAATATGCTAATACTAACCCCCACACCTATATACAGATAAATCGGATCTGTATTTTCGGAAGTCAACACTTCGACGACGGGTCGTCCTAAAAGCACACTCCCAAATACAATAAATTCATTTAGAATGAACTTTCCTGAAAAAGTAGCGATAGCAAATTTGGCTGGATTGTATTTTGCTAAGCCAAGTGGAATATAAACAAGATCATCAGGAATAGGAGTCAATGCTGCGGCAAAGGCTCCAGGCCAACCATATTTAGACAAAAGTTTTTGGAGGGGAAGCATCCTTTTTTTCGTTTTAGAGCTTAATATATTCCGTCCATAGTAGCTTACGTAAAATATTATTAATTTAGCTATGACTGCACCCACTGCACTAAAAAGAGAAACTAAATGTGGATCAAGGTTTTGGTTAATGCCTGCAGTAAATAATACAGGGAAATAAGGAACGGGGATAAATACAATTATACTAGCAAAAAACGTAATGATTAAGATTCCAAAATATCTTCCTACGTTTCCATACTCTTCATAACCTAAGTCAAAAAAAGTGAGTATATCATTAATGCCATCCAAATATTGTGACTCCTATCTGTTTATATTTTGTGTAATTTAAGTCAATAATTTTCATTAAATATCCAGGAAATAGAATTATAATTCACAGGAATCATGTTAGAACTTTAGGCACTAAATTAGTTAATATGATTTAGCAAAAATTACAGTCTTTTTAGAAGGCGCATTACAATATATACATTTGTTATCTGAAGTATATTTCTCAAATGGAATCAGACGAATATCGGCACCTGTCTCATTTTTTATGCTATTTTCACATTCTTCTTTTTCACACCAATGTGCTAAAATAAAACCTCCCGTTTCATTTAATATTTTCTTCATCTCCGCATAGTTAGAAATTTTTACGATATTATTATCATGCATATTTTTAGCCTTTTCAAATAAGGATTTTTGGATTTCATGCAAATAAACCTGTATAGACTTATTACAGGTTTCTCTTTGGATTAGGATTTTTTCTCCTGTATCTCTTCGGACAAGCTCTAACTTTTTATTATTAATGTCTCTTAATCCAATATTGATTCTCAGTGGTACTCCTTTAACTTCCCAATCGTTAAATTTCCATCCTGCTGTATATCCTTCTCTATCATCAACGATAACCCTTAAACCTACATTATTTAGTTCAACAAATAGTTTTTTAGACTCTTCAATAACTATATCTCGTTCTTTATTCTTAAAGATTGGAACTATTACCAATTGAATGGGAGCAATTTTCGGGGGTAAAATTAATCCTTTATTGTCACCATGAATCATAATCAATGCTCCTATTACTCTCCATGAAATCCCCCATGATGTTTGCCAAGCAAAATACTGTTTTGAATCTCTACCTAAAAAACGAATTTCAAATGGCTTGGAAAAATTCTGACCTAGATTATGAGAAGTAGCCATTTGCAATGCTTTTCCATCCGGCATTAATGATTCGAGGGTGTTAGTATAGAGCGCTCCGACAAATTTTTCTTTATCTGTTTTGCTTCCTTTAATAGTTGGAATAGCCAGAAAGTTTTCTAAAATATAATGGTAATAATTAAGGATCAACAAAACTTCCTCTTCAGCTTCTTTTTCAGTTTCATGGACAGTATGTCCTTCTTGCCATAGAAATTCTGAGTTTCTAATAAAAGGTTTAGTAGATTTAATTTCAGCACGTAATGCGGAATTCCAAAAATTCATTTTCAAAGGAAGGTCTCTATAACTCATTATCCATTTAGAAAATATTTGATAGGCAAGTGTTTCTGAAGTGGGTCGTACCGCTAATTTATCAGTTAAATTAGTATCTCCTGCTTTCGTGACCCAAAATACCTCTGGAGTAAATCCGTTAAAATGATCTTTTTCTTTAGCTAAGAGACTTTCTGGGATAAGAATCGGTAAGAACCCATTTTGATGTCCTGATTCTTTTAACTTTTTATCTAAAGATTCCGTTATAATTTCCCATATCCTATATCCATATGGTTTAAGTACAATGAATCCTTTAACAGGCGAATAATCGATTAACCCGGCTTTGGTCACTACTTGAGTATACCATTCACTAAAATCAACTTCTTTTCTAGTTGTTATTCCAATCTCTTTTAATTCTGACAAAAAAATCCCTTGTAATGAATCTAATAGTTATAAGGGCTCACCACGACAATATACTTGTCCAGTTATCCTACTATGAAAATTCTTACAAACGTAACATGGAATAAACGATATTTCTTTTTGAAGAACAGGACAATCCACAGACTCCATTTTCATTCTTTTTAGCATTTTAGGACTAACGCCTTTTAATTTAAGTTTTCCTTTTTCATCCATCATTCCAATACTCTTTAATTCATTTTTTACCTCATCGCTGAGCCGCGTCGCTGTATCTGAGAGCTTAATTGGTACTATAAATTTTGTATTGGTATCAGGTAGAGAATTAGGTTCACTCATATCTGTATGTACTATTGATAGAATATATGATGTTTCCTATATCCGGAAAAATTAAAGATAAATTACTTTACTAATTGATATAACAGTGATGAATTCAGAAATTTCATTTTCGATTAAAGACGACTCAATATCTGAAATTCTGGAAAGATATCAAAGTAAAACGACTATTTCTAAAGATGATGCTCTTGCCCTTTTAGAGTCTAATGACATTCTCTCTATATTGAAACTTTCAGCCTCTTTAAAAACCCTGTTTAAAAAAGATGTTATTACTTATTCTAGAAAAATCTTTATTAATATAACTAATTTGTGTAGAGATTTCTGTTCATATTGTACCTATAGAAAAAATCCGTTTGACTCCTCTTCAATTATGATGAAGCCTGCTGAAGTGCTTAATTTATCTAAGATTGGAAAAAAATTTCACTGTACTGAAGCTTTAATTGTTGCAGGCGAAAGGCCAGAAGAACGATACACAGAAGCAAAAATATGGCTAAGGCAACTCGGCTATACTTCTCTCGCAGAGTATGTAATTGATATATCTGAAAAAATTGTAAAATTAACGGGCTTATTACCTCATTCAAATCTGGGTAATATTACAAAAGAAGAAATGAAATTACTAAAGATGTATAATGTAAGTCTAGGTTTAATGCTCGAATCTTCAAGTGAAAAATTGCTAGAAAAAGGTATGTCCCATGAATTTGCACCCAGTAAAAATCCTAGTAAGAGAATCGAGGTAATTAGGAACGCAGGGAGAATGAAGATTCCCTTAACTACAGGGCTGTTAATTGGGATAGGCGAAACTAAAGAAGAAATAATAAATGATTTGTTTCTTTTAAAAAGTATTAATAATGAATTCGGTAACATTCAGGAAATAATTTTACAGAATTTTCAGCCCAAAATAAATACGAGAATGCAAGGTTTTCCGTCTCCTAGTAACGATTACTTCTTAAAAATAGTTTCTATTGCAAGATTAATAATGCCCAATATGAATATTCAAATTCCTCCTAATCTATCTCCAAGAAGTTTTAGTTCTTTCATAGATGCAGGGATTAATGATTGGGGAGGAATTTCTCCTGTAACAATTGATCATGTAAATCCTGAATTTCTATGGCCAAAGATAGAAGAGCTAAAATATATCACGGAATCAAAGCGTCAAAGGCTTCGGGCAAGGTTACCAGTCTATCCAGAGTTTATAGACAAACATGACTTTATCTCTCCTCATTTACGAAATTATGTAGAAAACTTTATTGGCTTAGATAGACTAGTCAAAGAGGAATATTTAGTTGAATTTAGATAGTATATTAAAAAATATTGATCCGGTTATTTCGAATATATTGAATAGAGTAATTGATGAAAATCACATATCTGAAGAGGAAACTACCGAACTGTTCAATTCTAACGGAATTGAACTGAATATCATTGTAATTGTTGCTAATCATCTTTGTAAAAGAAAAAAAAGAAATATCGTAACATATGTGATAAATCGAAATATAAATTTTACAAATGTTTGTATTAAAAGATGTGGTTTTTGTGCTTTTAGTAGGGACTTCAGAGAAGAAGAAGGATACTATTTACCTATCGAAGAAGTTGTAAGAAGAGCAAAAGAAGCTGAAAAATTGGGAGCTACAGAAGTATGCATTCAAGCAGGTCTTCCTCCAAGGATGGACGGCATGTTATATGTCGATATATGTACTGCTATTAAAAAGGAGCTTCCGGATATTCATATTCATGCTTTTTCCCCGGAGGAAATTCTATATGGTGCAAAAAGATCTAATACATCAATAGAAGATTATTTAAAAATGCTTAAAGAAGCAGGCTTAGGAAGTATTCCTGGAACTGCTGCTGAAATATTAGATCAGGAAATAAGAGATAAAATTTCCCCCGGCAGGATAGGTGTAAAAGATTGGATAAAAGTTGTTAAATGTGCTCATTCAATTGGAATTAATTCTACCTCTACTATTATGTATGGGCACATAGAAAGTTATGAACATATTACCAAACATCTCAGTATACTGAAGAATATTCAAAAAGAAACTAAAGGATTCACAGAATTTGTGCCATTGAGTTTTGTACATAGTGAGGCACCAATGTATAATAGAAATCTTATTGATGGTATTAGAAATGGACCTACTGGAGTGGAAGTATTAAAGATGCATGCAATTGCAAGAATTTTTCTTAACAACGAGATAGACAATATTCAAGTTTCATGGGTAAAAGAGGGACCACGGATGGGACAGATCTTATTGGAAGCAGGGGCTAATGATTTTGGTGGAACGTTAATCAATGAAAGCATTTCGACATCTGCTGGAGCCTCTTTTGGACAGCTATTAAAACCTAAAGTTATTAGAAATATTATACATAGTATGGGCAAAATACCCGCGCAAAGGAAATCAAACTATCAAATTCTCAAAACATTTTCAAATGATGATTACTTTGAAGAGGAATTACTTGATATGACGAACCCACAGGATTTTGGATCGTATAAAGAATTAATAAAAATGGATCGCTTTAGGTTCAAAAAACACTGATCGAGATTCCTTTTCTTTTAAATCTTATTTAAACAAATTTTTAGAATTGTTTTATTGGTAAGATTTATCAATAGTAAAACATGACCATTAAATCTGTATCTATTGATGTCAAATACCATTGAAAAGACTTTTAAATGGAAAACATTGGAGCACAATGGAGTAGCTTTTCCTCCTAGTCATATTTTAAAAGGATTCAGTATTAAGATAAATAATGAAAGACTAGCTCTAAATAATGAACAGGAAGAAATAGTATATGCATGGGCAAAAAAGAAAGATACGCATTATATTGAAGATGCTATTTTCCAAAATAATTTCTTAAGTGATTTAAAAAAAATACTACCAATTAGGTTCCAGAATACAAATAATATACATGAGATTGATTTTTCAGAAGCTTTTAGCTTAGTGGATGAGGAACTTAAACTCAAAATAATAGAAAAAGAGAAAATACAAAAGTTAAGTAGAGAAGATAAAAAGAAGTTAATAGATAAAAAAAAACAAGAAAGAGAAAAATTAAAGAATTTTTATGGAAAGGCGTATGTTGATGGGATGGAGGTTGAAGTTGCCAATTGGTTGGTGGAGCCACCAGGTTTATTCATGGGTAGAGGATTACATCCACTTAGAGGAAGATGGAAACCAAGAGTAACAGCTCAAGATGTTATATTGAATTTGGGAGAAGATGCACCTGTTCCTGAAGGGGCATGGAAAAATATTGTTCATGATCATTCCTCAACTTGGCTAGCTACATGGACAGAAAAATTAACTGATAAGAGAAAATATGTTTGGTTACATGATTCAGCCTTTCTCAGACAAAATATTGATAAAGAAAAATACGACAAAGCGAGAAATCTCGAAAAATATGCCTATAAAATTCAAAAAGAAATTATAAACAAAATGATTAATTCTAAAGATTTAAATCAGCGCAAAATAGCAACTGTTTGTTATTTAATACTCAAATTAGCAATGAGAGTAGGGGATGAAAAAGATAAAGATGAGGCAGATACAGTTGGTGCGTCTACCTTGAGAGTAGAACATATAAAATTTCCTGAAAAAGATAATAAGAGATTCATTGAACTTAATTTTCTTGGAAAAGATAGTGTTCCATGGCAAAAAACCTTAGAAATAAATTCTGAAGACACAAAAGGTTTATATCAGAATATCCGATTATTTATGAAAGACAAAGGACACAATAGTGAAATTTTTGATAATATAAATTCCTCAAAGGTGAATGCATTTTTAAGAAAAATAGATCCAAAAAATGTCCCAGGCCTAACTGCAAAGGTATTTAGGACCTATCTTGCAACGAAAATAGTAAAAGAATCATTAAAAAATCCATCTCTTGATGTAAATAAACAATCTTCAGAACCTAAAAAAATTTATGTAGCAAAAATTGCGAATTTAAAAGCAGCGATTGCTTGTAACCATAAAAAAGGAATTGACCCCAAGAACCCTGCCAGTAAAAAGGCATTAGACAAATTTGCAGAATCACTAACTAAAAAGGAAGAGGCCATTGAAAAAATAAGAAACGATATATTGTCTAATAAGTGGAAAACAGAAAAACAGAAAGAAAAACTAATACATAGAATGGAGAAGATTCAGTACCAATTAAAATTACAAAAAGAAACCCGAGATTATAATTTGGGTACGTCTTTAAGAAATTATATTGATCCAAGAATTATGAAAACCTGGTTAGATGATGTAGAATTAGATTGGAAAAAGGTATATACTTCAACGTTACAAAGAAAGTTTAAATGGATTGAATTATCAAAGAAATAATCAATTTCTGACAAAAATTCAAATTCTCTTAACTGCTTTCATAATAAAAATCCTAAAGTTGTCATAATTTATTATCTCTTATAATATCAAAAGATTTAGGAGAAATTTGAATATTAATAGAATATATATCACAGTTGAAATAACAGGAATGAAACGCTGCTGAGCTTGCCGGAGTGGCTCAGCTTGGTTAGAGCGTTCGACTCATAATCGAAAGGTCGCGGGCTCGAATCCCGCCTCCGGCATTAAGTATTCTCTCAATTTCACTTTACCTTAAGAAAATATGAAAAAGTATAAAAAAGCTGAAAATTTAAAAACTGAAAGCAAAACATAGTATATCAAGAACTATCACCAATTCATAAATTACCTTTCCAAAGGAGAAGATCGCTACAATATCAATAAAGATTAGTTATAAGATTCAAAAGATGTAAAACAGATCTTCATAGAAATGACTAAACTGACTATAAATGTGGATTCATTTATGTGATCTAGAAATAAAACTAGGATACAAATTGTGTTATTCTGACCCTAAGACGAAAAACGTGACATTTGGAATAGTTCCTTTCCTTTCCTGTTTTATTGCTATTACACGTCTCTTATAGTAGGTTCTAACATTTATTTATCTTCAAAAAGAAGAGAAAACAATTTTCACTATCGCTTAGTCAAACTTCACATTATAAAGATCAATGCGTTAGGTTTGTATGGAGCAAAAAGATAATAGAAAAAGACTAAAAACTCTTTGCTGATTGAATTCTATATAATTCACTCCATATCATGATGGTATTTATTTTCCGAATTTTTACCTACCTTTCACTGGATATTTTCCTTGGCTGACAATATTGAACTAAAGTAATTTCATTTTGATACCTTTATCAATTAAAGAGATCTAAAAAAAGTTACTAGCCGTTAGTAAAGGATAGCTGTAGGAAAAGAACAAAGAGCTAAATAAAAAATTTTTTAATATAATACGTATTCTTAAATTCTAACCACAACTATCGAGATTTTGTTTTGAACTAGCAAGTCCAATTAGATCTAGTCGAATTATATATTTTGAGATATCATTGCAATTCCCAAGTAAATTAAAGAAATTGATAGGAGATATTATTTATAACTGAATTAGTAGATACCGAAAATGCAGTGAGTGAAACGATGAGACCACAAAGTAAAACATTTGTATTATTAATCTTAGTATTCATAATTTTGTCATTTTTAGTTACTGTTAAAGCAACAAATAACCTTGATAATTTAATATCTAATCTTTTTTTTCAATTGGGAGGAGATCCTAGTTTAGATATCTTTATGATTATTGTTTCTTCAACGGGTGACTTATTTACTATGGTGATTGTAGGAATGATTTTAACTATAATAAGGAGAACAA
>DATDKD010000062.1:0-9781 GCA_036520175.1 Nitrososphaeraceae archaeon | reverse complement strand
AGTTTCAAGAACCCCCTATGTTAAAGAGGAAATTGTAGTGAAGAAAAAACCAGTATCGGAAACACAAACTGTAACGGAAGAACTTGTAAGTGAAAAAATCGTTGATCCACAGATTTGATTTAATTCTATAGAAATCATTTTAATTTTTGAAATTTCAATAATCATATTAATATATAATTATCTCAATAATTATTAATTTTTTTATATAATATTCTAACTTGAATCAAGGTGAATTTCTGGCTCATTCTCTCCATTTGTTACAATAATAAAAAAATTATTTAGTACGATATGAAAAATGAATTGAAACAGAAATTTCGGTTTTAGGTTATTGTTATTTCTTTATTGAAAAAGATCACTGGAAAAGTCACCTTCTGGGGTTTGTGAGAAGTCATAATCATTCTGAAAGGAAAATTGCTCTTCGGTTGGTGAATCGACAGATCGTAAATCTTCTATAGGGAAATCTGATTGAAATTCATTATTATCATAGTCAGAATCAGAATTATAACCATAGTCAGAATCAGAATTATAACCATAGTCAGAATCAGAATTATAACCATAGTCAGAATCATATCCAAAATCAACCATCTCATCGTTTGGTTGAAGCGTATAGTCAAGGTTATTATTGGATCCGTATTCATAGTTAGAAATATAATCCGATTCAAATTCTTGATTTGGTCCTGAATCTAGTCCTAATACACCTGACAATATATCTAATAACCCTCCACTACCAAAACTCGATCCACCATATCCATAGCCAGGCATCATACCAAAACCATTATTGATTCCACCTCCTCCATACATTAAACCGGTATTTGGACCATACGATCCCCCAGGATTAGAATATAATGAAGAGGCTGAACCAACATTTCCATACAAGAGAGAGTTTCCTTGATTGTTGTAAAAAAAAGCAGAGGAGTATTGAGGATTAAAAACTAATACTAGTAACAATAATGAAAATAAGAAGGTACTGGATTTAATATGGAATAGTACTTCATTTTTTAAAGTGTTTATACTAAAGTTAAGCATCTAGTAATTATTATCAATAATAGTTCTTTAAGGTTACAAGATTGGTAAAATAAAGATTTAGAAAAAATGACTTCACTTAATTTTTACTTCATTCTGATTTATTATATTTGCGAGATTGCTTTGAATTTTAAATAAATAATATTGTAATACAAATTTTGCATGAATATTGAGAAACACATTTTAATTATACTATTATAAATCTATGAATACATATACTCTTAAAATAAAATGAAGATAATGATTTAGTATGAATCATTTTAAAACTACTGTATCTACTGTAATCACGACTAGATGTATATTAGCAAGTTTTATAGTTATTGGGTATATATTTTTAGATATTCCTCAATCAACTATTGCACAAAATCCTTCTTCTTTTTCATCGTCTAGTTTCTTATTGTATGAGAATCCGACACATGGAATCAAAATGCAATATCCGTCGAATTGGATGGCTTCGACCAATCAACTTCCAACCTATAATAGCATTATTGGATTTTATTCCCCGTTAGAAAATCTTTCAGACGTCTTACCTGCAGAACTTGCTTTATCAATTACCACCTATGTAAATAATATTTCGCTAGATGAATATAGTAAGATTACGCGTACAGCATTAGAACAGCAAGGTATGGAAATAATAGAGTCTGAGCCAACAACCTTAGCGGGAAATCCTGCACATAAAATAATATTTTCACCTGGAGCTCAGGTTGCACAAAGTTCACCAATAGAATTTAAAGTTATGCAAATTTTTACTACAATAGAAAATAAAGTATATTTATTGTCATACAATGCAGAAACCTCAAAATTTCCTCTTTATATGGACACTATACAACAAATGCTTGAATCGTTAAAAATACAGCATCCACCCATCATCTAGGTATAACAATAAAAATCATTTTTTTGTATTTGATATAGAGTCTTTATTCCATTTATCAAATAATTTATTTCATACATTATAAATAATAAAATAGAGTAGAAATTTTAAAAATATTGGTTTCAAGTATTTGTTCTAAACTTAACTTACATTCCACACTTTGGTTATCGTCTTTTTAGATATATCAACTTCAAATGTAAAAACACCCATCTTGTTATCAAGAAAAGCCAAGTTGCTGCCTACTGGTAATAGTGCTCTAAAGAAGATTGACCCATTAAACTTAATCTTTTTTTCGGGAGTTATAGTACCTATTTCTTGGGAACTCCAAGTTACAATTTCATTATTTTTTCCAGTTATAACACCTTCTCCTTCACCGTAAAATAAGCCATTTGCTCGTGGCGTAGTGGTATAAGTCCCAATTTCTGTAACATTTATTGAAGTAATTCCATTTCTTAGAGTACCATTTGAGGAGAATGATGTTTGGACAGTGGGACCTTCTAATACTATTTGACTCGTTATTTCTCCTTTATTTTCATAAATTAAATTACCGATGGTTAAATTTTCGCTATTATTTATAGTGTTAGCATTAGTAACTATACCAGCATTCGTTTCCTGGGCTAAAACATTTTGGAAGAAAAATGCAGATATAAAGATCGTGAGTGCAAATATTGAGAGATTATATATCATTGCTATTTGGTTTTGCTTCATAATATCTTAATGATATAACATAGTATATCAGCATATAGTAAAATTAAATTGCCTCTTTGTTCAACCGAAAATTCAAAAAGCATATAACGAATAGATCAAGGTACAACTTACAAGATTAATCAAAAAAAAGATATTTAATATATATTTTTAAAACAAAGACTATTAATGAAAAGCCGCAATTTTATGATATAAAATTAATACAATTAGAGTAGGATATGACAATAACTTTTGTCTCAAATTGATGTAATACGTTATGAATTTTAATAAATATATAAACAACAAGACTATAAGTTTAAAATTTTAACTTGAAAAATGGTTTGACGATTGATTATTAATAATAGTGGTCCTAAAAGAAATACTTAGACAAATAACAATTCCCTTTTTTTTATTGTGAATGAGCAAATTAGATATTTTATGCTAATATGTACAAAATAACTAATTTATTACTAATAGCATGAAACGAGTGACGAATTCTTTTTGGAATGTAAATTATTTTTCCTGGATTAACTTCATTTCTAATTCCATCTATCTCTATCGTTCCGCTGCCACTAATGACGTAATAAATTTCATCTGAAACATGTGGTTGTTGAGTATCTTCTTGATCTTTCTTCAAATTTATTATCCCAACTTCCATAGTTGAAGTATTCATTACATCAATAAAATATCGAGATTTAGGAAAATTTGATAAAAATGTATCTATATCAAAAATTTTAGAAGTAGACATTTATAAAAAAAATAAAATAGGCATATAAAATTTTTTCTATGAGGATTTTATTAAAAGTATCAAAGAAGTTGCTTCGTAAGAAAAATTAGTAGATATTAATCCCTTGATTCAGATAAAATGTTTTTATCTCTAATTTTAAATTCATTTTCTAATAATAGATAAAATTATAAAGTTTCATAACAATAATAGTTATAATCATATATAAAAGATATGTTTCTCCTGATTGTATCTTTTTCTAATTCTTTAAACTTTCTGAAATATCTAGGTGTAGTTGGTTAAATATGAATATTTGAATATTATAGGAATAAATATAATTGCTTCTTTTTATTTCCTTAGTTATACCATCCTTTGTTATTATATTAAAACCATTATTGGTCTAAAAAAATTCAATAAAATATTATAGAAAAAAAAGACTACCGATACTAATCCATCAAAAAATAAAATAACAAGTTATAATTGGTAGTTCCAATGGTAACGTTGTACCTTTTTTCAACTGGTGAAGACAATATACGAATTAATTATACTACCGTATTATTATATAAAATATTTCCTAAATGTTTATATTTTCTTTTAATGTTATTTACAATCAATATTTACATGAATTCTATTCAAAAGTATAGAAACAGTAAAAGAAGATTTTGAAATGTTCTCCAAAGATAAAGATAAAAATGCGAAAAAGATAGTAGCTTCTGAAAAAGAAGATGAGCAGATCCACATTCCTGATTTAGATGATGGCGAATCAGCATTCATGGAATGGTTAAACTCAGAAGATAAAATATCCTCTAAAAATCATATGATATTGAAAAAATTTCAAAATGATAAAGAATGTATTTTACATGATAATACCCTGAAATCAGACGTCATAGTCACTATTAATGATGGAGTACCATTCTGTCTATCATGTCAAGATGATAGTTGTGCACACGTAGGATTTACAGTATGCGTAATGCAATTATTCGAAAGAAAAGGAATTCTAATTGGTGAAAATGAAAGTATATTAGATCTGTTCAAAGATTAAGATAAAAATAAAAATAACTTTATAAAAAAAATCAGTTACATGTTATTTTTCTGATTTATCTTTTCCTTTATCCTGTTCATCATTCTTTGAAAATACCTTCTCCGGTACTCTCCATCCTAACTTTATCATATATGGAGAGATAAATGTAGTAATTATAGTCATGGCTCCTATCATTGGAAGAAGAAAGGCACTTGTAAGTCCAGTATCAACTCCCCCTTTTGCAACTACCAATGCTAATTCTCCTCCTGATGAGGACAAGCCAAATGCGGCTTTCATAGAAGTTACTGAATTAAATCCTTGAGATTTTGAAGAAAGAAATACTGTAAGAAATTTAGCAGCGATTGAAACCACTACTAAGATTGAAGCAGGAATAATAAATATCAATAACAATGACATATCCATTAGTGCTCCTACAGATACAAAAAATATTGCTCCAAACATATCTCTAATTGGAGTTGCTAAAATTCTTGTAACTGCATGAACTTTTGATTCTGCTATCAGTACTCCGGCAAAAAAAGCACCTGTTGCTACTGATATTCCAATCTGATATGAGAGGAAAGATAAACCAAATGCAAGTCCCAAAACTACTAGTAACAGTACTTCATGTTGATGATATTTGCCAATAAAATTAATTAGTTTTGGTATTATTTTTGATCCTAATAATAGGACACCAAAAATAAATGCCATGGTTATGCTAATAGATATCAAAATATCAACAATAGAGAGGTTACCTGATGTACTGACCGATTGTAAAACTGCTAACATTGAAATAATTATAATATCTTCCATTATTGCTACTCCTAAAATTATATATGATGCTTCTTCCTTGATAATGTCAAGTTCTTCCAATACTTTCATTATAATAACAGTACTGGTAACTGAAATTGCTAGTGCAGCAAATGCTGAATCAAAAAGTGAGAAATGTAGAATAAAGAAACTTACAGAAAAACCTATTGAAAATGTTCCAAATGCTTCTGATGATGCAATTATTATTGCTTTCTTTCCTATTCTTCGAAGTTTTTCTATAGGAAATTCCATACCAACAACAAATAACAAAAGAATTACACCCATCTCTGCAAATAAGTTCAAGATGTCTTGATTCAATATTAGACTAAATGGAGGAGTATGAGGGCCTATAATTATTCCTGCAATGATATAACCAATAACTAATGGTTGTTTTAATTTATATGAGATAAACGCCATTGCAGAGGCAATGATCATTATAACTGAAAAATCTTGGATAATTTGTCCTATTGCAATCTCCGTTACCATTATTATTAATTATTTAAAAATAAAGGGTATAATAACCAAAGGAAATTTTTAATATGAATAAATATTAGAAAAAAAGATACCATTTCCATTACCACTATATATATCTCTAATCTATTGATATCATTTTAAAAAAGATTTAATACATCTTAAATTTCGATTCTTAAATTAAATTTAAATTTTGTCTCAAACTATAAAACCACCCATAGAGTTTATTTTGATTTTTTCAGGTATTCTATATAACATTAAAAGTGAAAAATTAATATGAAATGCTTTTTTCCATACATCTCTTTTTATAAATATTTTAAGCAACGTACTGAGGTTTTTTATACTATACATTAGTCTCGCATACAATATTTGACGAACTTATTGACGAAATTGACCCAATACAAGGTCAATATGACGGACTAGTTGACGAAGATTCTACTTAATATAGCTTTTTGTAAATTAATACTATTTGTATGAACTTTAATTTTGTATTTCTTTACCAATTTATTGTAAACTTTTATTATTGCTCAATTGGATGGATATATCTAATTATATAGGCAACTAACATTTAACTTTACTTTTAAACTATATTTACAATTCAAAATTAACATCTATACTATAATGTAAGAAGGTTACTTATTGACTATAACTTTGACTGTCAGAATTTCATACAGTACTAGCTTTGCAATCATATTATTATGAATAATAATTACAAAGATAACCACGTCGTTAACATTAGTATAACTGTACCAAGAGCAACAGTTAAAATCATAAAAGGAAAACCTATTTTGAACCATTGAATAAAGCTTATTTTATGTCCATATTTTATAGAGATACCTACAGCTACCACCCCCGCACTTGAACCAATCAATGTTCCATTACCACCAAGGTCAGCACCCAATGCTAAAGCCCACCAGAGTGGACTGATATTCAAATGACCGAATGTAGAGTCAATATTAGAACTCAAATTTAATGTCTCTATTATAGGAACCATTGTAGCCGTGAAAGGTATATTGTCGATAAATGCACTAGCAATAGCAGACATCCATATAACAGCATGAAATGTAATCCACGGCTCTCCTCCTGTTATTCCAAGTACAACTTTAGCAAGTAATGAAATAAGTCCTACTTCTTCTAAAATTCCTACTACTACAAAAAGACCTGCAAAAAAGATCAGAGTTGCCCAGTCAACTTCTTGCAAAACTTTTTCTACATGTGCTCTAGTAATAATCAAAAGAATGGCTGCGCCACCCAATGCAATAATAGATACTTCTATTCCTATCGATCCTTGAATTATAAAAAAGAAAATTACACCAGCTAAGATGATAAGACAACTTTTAAGTAAAGACTTATCTTTTATTAATGATTTTTCATCTATAGCTTTGAACTTTCCAGAAATGTTTACTATACTTTTTAATTCTTTCCTAAAAATTATTTTCAATAAAACTATTCCTAACAGGAAAGTTACAACTATTGGTGGAGCCATATTAATAAAGAATGAATTAAAGTCAATATTTGCTGCTGAACCAATAATTATGTTTGGTGGATCTCCAATTAAAGTAGCAGCTCCTCCTATATTGGATGCAAGAGTTTGACCTAAAATGAAAGGAATTGGTGAGACTTTCAGAGATCGGAATATCGATAAAGTCACTGGAACCATAAGCAAAATAATAGTTACATTATCAACAAACATTGAGGTAATTGCAGTAAAAACACATAGAATTAACATTAATTTCCATAAATTACCCTTAGATAACCGTATAGCCTTAACACCAACCCAATTAAATATACCAGTTTCTCCTAAAATAGCAACTATTATCATCATCCCTAAAAGCAATCCTATTGTATTGAAATCAATAACTTCTATCACAAAATGCAGAGTTTCTTTAGGATGAATAATTCCGAAAAGTAAGCTTGCAATTACCAGAATTAACGCTCCAAAAATGGCAATTGATGTTCTATGGATGATTTCAAATGATAGAATCACATAAATGGAAACCATAACTATAGAGGAAAATAAAATAAAAGGAGAAATATTTATTGCAAAAAAATGAGAAACCATAAAAATTGTAATACCAAACAAAGTTACAATTAAAATCGAAAGAATATGTTTTTCCAATGATTTCACCATATACTGATTGGTCTGAGAAAATAATAATATGCAAATTCGTCTATGTTTATACTCAACAGCCTTTTTGTAAAAGATTCACCTATGAATGTTAGGATTTGATATAGATCAAAGCTAGTTATTTAATTAATTGATGTATTTTAAATAAGTTGATATTTACTATCCTTTATCTTTGATTTTTCCCTGGCTTATATTCTTTGGTTCTAAAAAAAATATTATTCTAGTCTCAGTCACAACATAAATGGTTATTTAATTAAATATTTATCACCATCAATGCTTATTGATAATACAGTGTCTACACATTATTTTATAGTCATCAATATTTTCAATTGGACTATCAATAAATGCCACTAATTTTCCACAACTGTTACAATGAATTTCAGTCCATCCTATATATTTACCAGAAATTATTATATTATAAAATTCAGGTTTATTACAATTACAAATTTTTTCAGAGTCTTTATCATCTGATAATACGGTACAGTTAGGTAAATGCATTGACATTTGATGTTGACAGTTTTTACACAGTAGATTAACCTCTGTTGTAGGTTCATCCATCTTCATATAGTAAACCACCTTGGAAAATAAGCATTAGGAAAAATGAATATTTTCATATTATATTAATGTCAGAATAGTATTTCAACTAAACTATATTCGACATTAATATAATTGAATTTTATCTAAATATTGAATAATTATTTGTAGAATAATAATTTTTATGGTAGAAGTTATTATTACAATTTCTTTAAGATTCTTTATAATTAAACAAGAATGATAAATAAATCTAAACCAATTAATGCAGCAGTAGATTAATGATATAGTATCTTAGTCTATCCCGATCTTTGTTTAAGTATAATGTGTTATATTATGAGGATCATATTTTTATAATAATATTATAGAATTATCCATATCTTATTACTACTATCTTCACCAATTACTATTTTTTATCTTCTAAGCTTTGAAATAAATATATATAATATAGCAATGATTTCAAATCTTCCCATTATCATATTAAAAGATAATATCATTTTAGAGATAGAATCCAAATCCATAGTAGTTATTCCTGTAGAAAATCCAGTATTAGAAATAGTAGAAGCTGTTTCAAATACTGTATCAATAAAACTTCTATTGCTATTATTACCTATATAATAGATACATATTGCAGTAATGAATGTAAACAAGATGTAAAGACCTACAACTAACAAAGCCTCTTTGAAAGCTTTATAAGAAAGAATATTAAATTTGTATTTATCTATAGGAACTTCACATTGAATTTGTTTATTATTTTTTTCTGTAATATATCGTTTGGAAATTGGCTTAATTCTTCTACGAAATTGAATTGCAGTTGCTGAAATAAATGAAGGTATGGTAGCATGATTTTTATTCATGAATTTGGATGTATGTTTTTTATTGTTGATAATTTTTTCAAAAATTAGCATGGGCAAGAACAATTACACTAATAATCTGTTTTATTTCAATAATAATTGCTATTATTTTTCTTTTAAGTAGAAGAGATTTAATACATATTTATTTCAGTGATAATTTATGGTATAATAATTTACTATATGTTTACAAACAAAGTAAAATTTTTTTTTGGTAAGGTTAAAGAGCCAACTCACTAATTTATTTTTCAAATTTTTAGAATATAATTATTTCAAGTTTAATCTATGCATTTCCTTCTTTACAAGTGCCCATATTAAAATTGGAAAAATTATGCCCACTATCAATATTACTTCCATTGTTAAAAAAATGAAAAAACCTAATACTATAACCCATACAATACAAGTCGTCTCTATCCAATCATAGGTGTTGATCAAGATATTATAATAATAATAAAGTTCACTATCTATTTAAGTTGAATATTTTATTTATATATATAATCATTACAATATTAAAAAGTAATACAAATACGAATAGGAAAATTTACAAAAAGATTATTATAGATTTATGTTGACAAAACATTGAGTTCTTTCTAAAATTTTATAGAATTATATAAGCATATAAAGCTACCAAAATCTTCAATTTATAATTGTCAGAATTTAGGTCTTTCTC
>DATDKD010000061.1:0-12448 GCA_036520175.1 Nitrososphaeraceae archaeon | reverse complement strand
TTTGGTTTTTTTGTAAAAAATTTTACCCTCCTTCCCCCTCTGCAAGGTGCTCCTTTCTTAAAGTACTCGTAGAATATTATTTTTTAGTGTAGAAAAATCATTGAGTGAATGTAAGAAATCTAATTTAGAAACAATTCTGACTAAAGCACTTTCGAATGCACTATTGGATTTAGGTCCACTAAAAAATAGTTATTCTAATAGAAATTTAACCATAGAGATCAGGATTTTACAATGGATGTTAGATATTGTGCCAAAGCTTCGTCATAATCTATATTTTCTTAAGGAAGTAGTTAAAAATGAAATTGATAACTTTAAAGTGAAGTATTATTATGCAAAAGATAAAAATGATATTGATGAGATGGATACATTGTCAAAATCAATTGAAATTCTCCAAACATGTTTATTTTTAATAACTAAGGAATCAGAATTTAATCAGTTATATAGTATTAATGGTAAAATAAAAAGGTAACATAAACTCCCATATTTAAGATGGGTTTTCCTCGTTTTTTTTAGATATGAAAAAAAATAGTTTTTTCGTTAAATTGTCGTCTGAATTAATAAATTCGAAGATTTATTCTTTACCACAATCATAAAAATAAACATAAATCAATAATATTTAAAAAACGGAAGTAATTCTTTGTTTCAACTTAAAAAGTATTTGTATAGTAGAATACATAAACAATTTTGATTGTAATTGTGTATGTACACTTATTCTATTTTTAGAAGTATAATTAGATAGATAAAGAAGATACATATTCTTTCATAAGTTTTTAAAGGTTTATAATGATTTCACAATTGTTACAGATTTAAGGTACTAATTTAAACTGGATTCTTTTTTCGTCTAATACTTTTATATACAAACTACTGTTCTTTCTGCGAAATATTTAATTTATTGAAATACTTATCTAAACTTTCATAATTTTGCTCTTCAATCATCTATACATTCAATTATAGAAGGTTATGAAAATCAATCTTGATTTGTATTTGGACCGAATTAACCTTTACTATATAGGTTTTTTACTCCTTACAATAATTAATTATTTTATTATTATTATTATTATTATAATTATAATTATTATTAGTTGATTGATTGATAATAAAATATCCCATGGTAAGGTTTAGAAAGCAAATTGAAATTTATATTATTAGTTAATAATTTAATCAATTTTATTTATGATAGTTACTTCAATGTTAACTGTGTTTCGCTGCTGTGAAAACGAGATAATAAAAAATAATTATGTGATGGAATATAGATAGTACCTTTAGCTCTCTTCAGAGGTAGGTTCGGGTTCTCCTGGCTCCGGTTGTGGTTCAGGTTCAGGATTAGGGGCTGGATCTGGATCAACAACTTCCATTTTAATTAGATGTAAATTCTCTGTCATTATTAACAAATCTAAGCTAACATATATTATATAACTTTACCAATCATCTACTAATTTCTTATTTAATTGCAATAGCTCTCCTCTACTACTAGAACCAAGAAAAGACAATAGAGTAAGATGGCTATAGCTGATAAGGATATTTTTTTGATAGATGCTTATATTTCGAAATAAAAGGATGTTCGGTTGATTTCAAAAATGAAATTTAGGGAATTTTTCCTTGATGAAAGATAGTTAAATAAATTATTTCAATGATAGATGGTGTTAAATAAATATCGATATTACTGATTCATTCTTTCATTGTCTATTTTTATTTCTTCAGTTCTTTACCATCTCAATTAATTCACCTTTATCTATCTTTTTAGGTTCATAACCAGTCTCTACATTTAGTATACTAGTGAAAGTTTCTTTTTGTAATACGACTACAATACACCATTCAATTTAGATTGTTATAGAATTTGCAAGTTATAATGCATCAATAAAATTAAAAAAATCAGGAGTATGAAATTGCCTTTGAGTTCAATACTTTCTTAAACATTGGAATTGTCATCATACTTTTGGCATGATTTTCCCATCTTTGCCAAAGTTCTTTATCATTCATCGTCTTTTTGTGAATTTCTATTAATAAATTCAATTGTATCTGTTAAAGATATTATAGTATAGTATTATTGTCGTTCATCAACTAACTTAAATCTCTCGATACAAAGTGTCCTCTCCTTAGCCATTTTAGTGAAGACATCAGTATTTTGAACTTTACTTCAAGAATCAAGTATTCTTGCATATAACTAATACTCACCTTCAAATGGATTCTTTTTAATAGTAACTAACAATACGACTACTGAAACAAGTAAGGCACCTGTATAATAACTAGTAAGAAGACAGGTAAATTCTGTTGAAAAGAATGTGGTAGCCATTATAATAATCAAATAAATAATATAATAAAAAATTGCTTTATTTTTGATTTTTTTATTTTAAGGTGGATGGATATAAATACAGCATTAGTAAAGGAGAACAGATAGAAGAAGAAGAAGAAGAAGAATTCAAGAAAGGTTTCTTCGCCTTTAAACCAAACAATAAATAAAATTTCGTTATACGTGATAGTAGAGGAGGTGTTAGAATAGCAAGAAATGACAATAAGAGCAATTGAAGTTTGGGATGCCCCAGATAGGTCTGAAAGTCTATATCAAAGAATCAATGACGTATTAAGAGATGATAACATTACTAGAGAAGAACTTATCGATATAAAATATTCTACTGTTTATATTCCTGAGGATAAAAAAATAACCAGTCAAGCACTAATAATATTTGATAAAAAAGAAGAAGAAGTTGTCAGTACAAAATTAGATGTAGAACATTAATTACTTAGAGATTAAGAAATTGTTCATATTTTCTACGAAAATATAACAAGGAGGTCAATAGTTCGAGATAGAGCTTATCTTGCTTTACTTAATGGTATATTATCAAGTCCATTATGGTAGACCGAAGAAGTAAAAAGAAAGTTTGAGAATTTTGTTAGAGTCCTAGTAAAAATTTATTGATAAAAAAATTCCTATAATTTTTAATAATTAGATTTAAACAATTTAAACTTCAAATTTATAACTAAATCCTTTTTTTATATGATATAATATAGTAATAAATTTAAGATTCACAATTAATAATTATACATCATTATACATCTTATTCATTATTGATCTGTACTATGATGTATTCCTTTATATTTTTGATTTCATTTTTGCTTAAATCTGCTTCTTGATTATTCCAATATTCATTCCATTTTTCTTCACCTTGCTTTAATGTAGTAATTAATTCTATTTTAACAGCATCAAGATGAGAACAATTTGTATATTCTATACTTGGGTTTGTTTCTACTTCTTCCATAAGAATTTCTGTTTCTAAATTTGTTGTAATTATTTCTGCCATTTCTTCAGATAATGAGTTTAAAGCATTTAATGCAGAATCACCATATCGTTTATAATTCTCTCTCATTTCTTCTTTATCTTGTTCAAGAGAATGACCTATTTTGGTCAATTTGGCATTTTCTGATGAACAATTAAT
This sequence comes from Nitrososphaeraceae archaeon, assembly GCA_036520175.1. Taxonomy (GTDB): domain Archaea; phylum Thermoproteota; class Nitrososphaeria; order Nitrososphaerales; family Nitrososphaeraceae; genus TH1177. The sequence continues at coordinate 9,014 of DATDKD010000061.1, read as the reverse complement.
GGTAATGCTTTCTTGTGCTTTACCTGGTGGTAAAGAAGGTAGCAAGAATGTAGAGGAAAGTAATAATAGTATTGGTAAACTTGATATGACTATAATTTTCATATTGTTGTGAAGCAATCTATAAAAATTATATTAAATAAATTTTTTAAAAAATGAAAAGAATAAAATTTCTAAAATATTTTAGTAGTCTTTATTACAGAATATTATTTTTTATTATTTATATTAACTAACTCATTAAAATAAATTTCATCAACGATAAAATTGTTATAAAATCTTAATTAAAGAGTCTTAATGCAATATTACTTTACTATTTTTAAATATAATTGGTATGAAGGAAATGGTATTTGAATCCATTATTTGCATTCAAGGATGTATTCTAAAAAAGCGAAAATTATACTTTATAACAATTTGAGATATTTAGTCCTCGAAGAAAGGTCTAAATTGTACATCAAAACCTGGAGAGTTATTTGCAAATTGCTTTATTGTGATCATTCTACATATTTTGTCCTGGAACTCTGAATGTTCAATAAATTTTTTTTTACAGATAGGACACATAGATTTATCGTCTACTGCTATGAACACAGAATCAGATTAAATTAAATTAAATTAAACTTTACCCAATTTTTTTCAGAAATCTTTTCTACTTTTTCCTTTTATTATACTTACAGAAACACTAGCAGGCCTCAAGGTAACAATATTGTAAACAATACTAACCCAAATAACGAATTATATGTAGAAAAGATTAGATGCAGTATAGGAAAAAAATCAAATAGAATTAATAATTTTTTAAAATATTAACTTATATAACTATTTTCCTAAATCTTGTAATTTATCTCCAATATTCCCAACCAGGTCTTTTGCCCCCTCAGTGACTTTAGAGCCAACCTTACGAACATCTTGTCCAGTTTCATTGGCGGATTGAATTGCCTTTTCCATAGTTTGGTTAGCAACTTGTTGAGGCTCTTGTTGTTGTTGCATGGTTTGATTTGCTCCTTCACCTTGTGCATTAACTTTAACAAATGTTGTTGTTGTTAATATTCCTGCTATTAGAATTAAAAAAGCAGATGCAAGGATGATGGTGGATGATGTAATAGCTATTTTTGAAGGAATGTTTGATTCCATATCATTTTGAGATATATGTAACTTCTATTAAAAGCCATAACCCAACTTTCTCTGGATAGAGAAGTAGAAAGCTATGGCTATTATGGAATCCAAAAGGTATTTTTCAATCTTAGATTGGTTGATTGGTTGTTTAGATTTTTTACTTTGTTATTATACTATTTAATAATTGGAGACAAATTAATTATTTAATTGCCATAGTCTTCCCAAACTACTACAATTCTACTTATAGACCGAGGCCCTGACATTATATAGAGATAGAGAAATGTTTATGTTTGGACAGCAGACAGTGGTTAATACTGTAACCTCTAATATTTTTAAAATTTTTAATAATGTCACTTTTGTAGTAACTATTCATTTTATTCGAGATAATACTCAAAGTTGTTGCATAACTTGTTTAGTTTATAATAGTTAAAATGCTATAGTAATAGACAAATAATTATTATTAATGCTTACCAATGACGTGAACAAACAAATAACCAAAATGATCTCTAGATTTATATTACCACATCCATATACGCCGTGTTGCTGTTCAAAATATGAATAAGATGGAGGGATAAATTTCCCTTCGTTGAGAAATCTTTAGTTATGTCATGGTAACAATTTATTTTAGGTTTTTTATAAGGGATTCGATATTAATAGAAGAATTATTTTCTGTTACATTTATTATTTTATTAATTTCATTATCAAACCAATTTTCTACTATGGTAGGATCCTCTTTAATCTTTGACTTTATTTCAATCAATTCTTTAATTCTGTTATTTTTGATTTCATCTATCTTGGGGAATGAGATAGCAAGCGCCGCCTCTATAAATTTTGAAGTAAAAGTCATCCTTAACATCCCTCATTCTATATTAGTCCAAACAAAAATCTCAATAGCAGAATCAAAATTATTATTCCTATAACTGCGGATATTATTGTCCAAATCATAAATTAGTATAAAATAACAAATTATTTAAAGCTTGTAAAATACTTTTATTATTTTTTAGATCATAATAATTATAAAGTAAATGGTTATTACAACAATTTAATAACTAATTTAACCTATAGTATAATTGATTAGAATTCAAGGGATATCTCTTAAGAACAATCTATTGGCTATGATGTGTTCCATGAGGACGATTGGTAAATTAAAAATGAAATACTATCTTTAAAAATTTGATATAAATTAATGAATTATAGCCTGGGCCGTAGTTATCTTCCAAATCATATGTTCATCTCTGTCGGTCCACACTATAACAAAAAAATTTGTTTGTCGAGTGCACACCTTTTCCTATTAACCGTTATATAATATATCTTCAATTTCTTTTTGATGTCAATAGAAACATTATTCAAACAAAAACTATTAATGTCCACATTAGTAGTTGTTGTTGTTTCTTCTCTAATTGTCATTCTTGCTGCCAATCCAATACACAGTGCATATTCAATAAATCCAACAAATCCCACTAATGATGTAATTAAAGGATCTATATCCAGTATTTCTAACGACCCTTCTAATTCATCGACTGCATGGATTATTACCGGTGTATATAAAATGGAAAATGTAAAGACGTCTCCAACATTTAATTCTACTTTCTACATGATAAAAACCGATGGAACGAGTAAACATACCCATTCTCTCTATGATTTCAAGGTAAATGCAGATCCTATTGTAAATCCTGGTAATAATTCAACTATATTAAATGGGACTGCTACAGTAACCATGAAGGGAGTACCAGTAAAGGCTGTTCCCACACAGATTACACTACTAGGAGATAGTGCTATCAGTATATTGTTGGAACCAACCAAGATCGAGAATCATTTTGGTAATGGACCTATATATGGTAATCAACATTTGATCTGTATAGAAGTTCCTAGTTATTGCAAATAAAAGTCTAACCCTATTCTTCCTTCTCCTTCTTTTCCCTGTAACTCGATCTCATTAATAACGTCGAGAAAAATTTTTAAGAAAATATTAAAATATTCCATATGACTAATATCACTACGATAATAGAGTAATTAATTAATTAATTAATTTTATTTCAACTCATAATTTAACTTACTCAAATAGATAGATAGAAACATACTATTACTCCAAAGTAGGAATATTCCAAGATCTCAAAATGAGACATTCTATAGACACTTATAAAATTTCGTAAAAAAAATAGACAATGAGTATAAGAAAACCCTAAGGTTATTTACCACAGGATAGGAAATGGAAAAGTTTTAATGAATAAAGAAATTACATGGTACTATGAGCATGAGAAAATAAAATATGGAGATGAAAAATGTGACAAATATTTTCACGACAATAAAATGATGATGAAAGATAAGAAATATTAAATAAACAATAATTTTGAAAATAAATAATTAAAATTACTACCAAGATATTTTCAATCATTTTTTTCTAAGTCCTATCTTTTTTATTTTATTCCTAGTTTCAATCAATCCCTGTAGGATATCCTTAGACTTATGGATCCAAACAGTAGTATATTTCATTCTCTTTTGTAACGGTAACAGAAAATGAAATTGTCGTATGATCTTCCTCTTCCTTTTCCGTAACATAAGTAAGTTCTGTATAGCAAAATTATTTTTTATAATTATACTTATTATTCCTTAATAGAAGATGTTTTCTTGGATAACAGAGTGCTCCTATCAATAAATAATTTGTTGTATTTAGAATATCAAGATAGGTAATTAAAAAGAGAATGTATCAACAAAAAGATAACAATGAAAATAAGAGATACAATTGTTCATGTGGAGCAGCATTTGCTACATTGAAAGAATTTAATAAACATAATCACTACTATCACAATAAGATCATTAGTAGAAATTAGTAAGTCAAACTCTTCTACTTCTGCTTCTAAACCTTCTTTTTCTTCAATGTATGCTTTAACAAAGATAGAATACCTTTTCTTTCTTTTTTCTATATTGAAAAGTTATAGAAATGCCTAAAGGGGCTTGAGCACTGCATATAGTAGGGTTCAATAAAGGTAGATAAAAAGTTTCATAATATTAGATCTTCAAACCAGGACAGCGGAAGGTCAAATAACAAATTCTTTAGGAAAAAGACATGGTGAAAGAAGATACATTGGCTACTACTTAATATGATCAATTATTGATTTAAATAAAAGTATAAAATAGTTAGTAAGAATACAAATACTATTATCTTTCTATTTTTATTCATGGAAAAAAAAGGGCTGTAATGATTCTCGTATTAAGCATTACTTGAACAATTTTCAAAAAGAAAACAAAATCATGCTTAAATAGATTGTTGGTTTAATTTATATGTTCAAATGTTCAAGAAAGCCATAGCCATCATTGATGATGATCCAGATTTATTAAATTTATTTAGTGAGGCATTACAAATGAGTGGCTATACTGTTTCTAGTTTTACCGATCCTCTTTTAGCATATCGACATATCCAAGAAAACCCAGATAAATATTCATTAGTAATTGTCGATGAGAAAATATTTAATTTAAATGGATTATTTAGCAGTACAAAACTCTTAGAAATCAATCCAAAACTAAATGTAATATTATTGAGTAATTTTAAGGATTTCAAATATAATTATAAATTCAACATTCTCAAAAAGCGTGTATCTATATTTAAGTTAATTAGTGCAGTAAATGAAAGCATATCGAAATCTATTTCGCATGATTATAAACTCTAATTGTTTATAATATAATTACTAGTAAAAAACCATAGCCTTACACCAATACAGGAGCAAATGATATATATGGCGATAGCAGGTTTGCAGATGTTTTTCCTTGACAGATTATTATTGTATAAATATATTTCCAATATGATATTTAATAATTTTAGATAAGTTTAGCAATGCGTAAATTGTCATAGCCCTCCTCTATCTACCTATTAGGAGCCAAGGATACGTAGATAAAAATGAAGGTCATGACATTATTCTTTGGACTGTACCAGAATCCATGAAACATACTATTTAATAATTTGATATAAATTAATTGTCATAGCCTGAATAGGTGGTTGGGGTTATAGGTAGAATGCCATACTATGACGACTACAATTACAATGCCAATTTCAGGATATGAGCGGTGTAATTATTTCAACTATTAATTTGGTATTGTTTACAATAATTTGTATTTCGCAATGTTAGTAAACCTATGTTAAGATTTTAATAAATAATTTATTGTTATTGTATAAAATAATTTTTCTTCTTTTATTATTATTATAGCAATAAAAAAATAAAAAATGATGGAGGATTATGATCTCAATGAGGAGGTGGATTGGCGAAAGATATTGTTCGTTGACTTTTCCACAAAGATGGACATTTTCAACACTAATAATGAAAGGAAAGCAATAATGTAGATTAATTTTTGTCCTTTTTGTGGTATACCTAAATTCTCTATGATACGGAGAAGTTGAATATTAACAAGAAATGAGTTCTTCTAATAATAATAATAATAATAATAATTCTTATTTATCAGGTCTGTAGCCTGATTCTAAAGATCTATTGACTTATTGGGGTTTCCGAATAGGTGGAGTGTATTGATATCCGGGATTTTATTTTTATCTTTCGTCATATATTCTTGAAGGAAATCATAAGCATCATCTTCTGATTTGCAATTATCTATAGTTCCAATAATTACAAAATAATATGATTTTTTATTATTGTCCAGATATTGTCAAAGTTAAAAATTTAATTATAAACTTTTTGGTCTATCTTCTAGGGATTCTGTTGAGATTATGGTAAAGTAAATAACTTACCTTTCTAATTAAATTTAATTTTTCGACGCCGAAATATGACTTTATTACATTATTTTACTTTAGAAGGATTAAAAATCTGTATTAGTTTATTGTTAAATTCATAAGGTAAAGTTATTATGCTTTGCCATTACTGTGGTCATATCTTGTTTCGATTCGGATATCTGCCTTTTTGTTGGTTTAGTGTTTCTTCGTTTATTATGAGGTTCATTGGGGACAACGAGATGAACTGAAAAGAAAGTTTCAGAATTTTGTCACAACTGAAGCAAAAATTTATCATCATCAATAACAATAACTAATATGAACAATGAAAAAAAATATTCTAATAGTTGATGATGATATTAGAACTTCGTTACAATACAAAAAATGGTTAGAAGAAGAAGGTTTCAATCTAACTTTAATAAATGAGCCAGATGTAGCAGAACAAAATTTTAACCCTGAAAACTATGACCTTGTCCTTATTGGATTTCGAATGTCTGTAGTTGATGGATTTGATCTTTATAACAAGTTACATGATTTGTCAAAAAAAGTACTAAAAGATTCATCATCATCAAACGATTTTCGAATATGTTTTATGACTTCATCCAGAATAAATTATAAAGCATTATCAGAGGCTCATCCAGAATTTGGAGAAGAATGCTATGTTTCCAAAGAAGTTCCAAAAGATATTTTTATAAAACATGTCCAGTCGCTACTATCTGGATAGTAATAACAAGAAATGAGTTCTTCTCACCAAAATAATAATAACAATATTAATCCAAGACCTTGTGTTTATGGTTGTGGTATTCAGATTTACTGGAATACATCAGTAAATGAATATTGGGAAGTATTTACAAAGAAAAAACATATTTGTCCAAATATAGTCCCAAATAAAAATAAGTCTTCTGTAACTCCACCCTCTAATGCACCAAAGCCTTATTATTACAATAGCACGGAAAAAGCATCATCATTTCTGCTTTTTCAAATCCAAAACCAAAGATGTCCAATTCATTTGAATTGTTGCAAGGTTCAATAGCAGAAATTCAAAAGAAGTATGAGATGTTATCTGATATTGTAATAACTGAGCATAATGGAAAGGTTCATGTTTCTCAAAGAGATAGAGATCCTAAAACGGACCTCTTAGATCTCCTCGTATATTATGACGTTCCTTCGGGACAAAGGGAAGAAGGGAAAAGGAAGTTTAATGATTTTGTTTTATCTATTATAACTCGAACTAATTAGTAGTGGTCAGTTGACATTATTTATTTATAGTTTCGATATCCTGGATTCTTAGCAATATCATCATCTTCTTCTATAGGATAAAATGTATGATTATAACTCCATTCTATGTCTGTAGGTTCTTTGCATTTATCAACACCAATTCGTGTAATTGCAATTTTTGCAGGATTAACATCAGAAATTCTTATGTATCTATTTCTTTCTAAAAAACCTATAATGGGCTCAACAACGCGAGTGTAGTCTGAATTTCCCTTTAGATTTACATATTTTTGATGTTTCTCTGGATCTGCTTTGAAACCATTCATTGGTGTTTGTGCAAAAACTTGTTGTTTTAATATAAATTTCGCAGGATTACTTCCAGACAATCTATTCAAACAATTAAGAAACCATGGTGCTAAAATTCTTATATCTTCATTGTCATCTCCTATACTAACATTGAAATCCATTTAATTACTCATGTAGAATGTATTATAAAAAAAGTTTGTCACTTTAAGCAGAGGCAGTATGAATAGAAAGTTAGATTAGCAATTATGATTAGAACACTATCCCTTCCCCTTCCTCTCGTTGTTTTAGTTTCCTATTTATTATATTCTATATCATTCTTTATTTTGTTACTAATAGTAATAACTAATTCACGCATTTGGTAGAATTATATGAAAAATATTTTTTCAATTGAGAATAACATAAAGGGGGTTTGAGCACTGCATATAGTAGGGTTCAATAAACTTAGATAAAAAAGTTGCACAGTTTATAGTCGTTCAACTAACTTGGAAAGTATACTAAATAACGCGCGTGGAGACAATTATAGAGTAAATTTATAGTTAATCAATAATGATACGATTCTCTATCAGGTGATTTGTTAATCTTTACTACATAATTATAATAACTTTGGACAACGTCATAGTAAAATTTATGTGCAAATTCTATTGATTTAAGAAATGTATCCATATTTTTATCGATAATATCATTTATTATTTTTGTAGTTGAATTAATTTGATTATTCATTTGATATTGATTAATTTCATTAAAAGTGTTATCATATTCTTTCCCAGTCTTTGAATTATTTAAGTTATAATAAATTATATCATCTAAACGTTTAGAATAGATTGAATAATAGGTATTGAGAATATTCTTATGTTCTTCAATAAAATTATGCTTTATATCTATCATAATCTTGATTATTTGTTGATAATTAACAGAGTTCTCAAAATTCCTAGGGTCGATTTTATTTTTTCCACAAAAATCTTTTGAATACGAAAATACATTATAATTATGTCTATTAACATCAAGAGGTGATAAGTTTGTCTCATCCTGTTCTTTTTTTAGTTTACCATGGTTTATGGCATAAAATTTCTTTTCCTCTCCTTGGATAGACATAAACAATACCGAGAACTTTATAACATAAAAATATTACTGATAAAATTATAATAGTATTATTATTCTGAAAGTTAATCGTTAAAAAATATGATATCTTGTAAGACATTGAATTTCTGAGCAAAATGGTAAATTCCATGGCTCACAAAGAGATAGAGATTCAAAGACTGGCCTCTTGGATCGGCTGGTATATTATGAGGTTTGTCATTATCTGGACATAATTGTCCAACATGGATCACTTGCTGGATAACAAAGTGATCTGATCAAGAAATAATTTGTTGCATAGCATGAAGTAATGACACCGTCAAAACAACAAAAAAAAGATACCACTGGTAATGATGAAGGAAAGAAATACAATTGTCAATGTGAAGATTCTTTTAGTTCGGTAGAAGAACTAAACCAGCACAACCACAAAGCGCATTAAATAAATAAATAAATAAATAAATAAATAAATAAATTAAACTTCTACTAACCCTTATTTTCCTTCTAGAGTATTTAGAACGAAGTAAAAGAGGAAGAGAATTAAATTTTATCTTTTATCTGTTCTTTTAGTTGATTAATTTCAAATTCCATATTCAAGATATCA
>DATDKD010000060.1:0-14276 GCA_036520175.1 Nitrososphaeraceae archaeon | reverse complement strand
ATCTGTAAAACTCCATCAAAGAGAGGACGGATTTTGTCTATGATCGACTGTTCAACAACTGTATCATCTATTGTAAAAATTGAAAGTATATTATTAGTTTTTAAGGAAAAAGACAAAGAATTGATAAAGCGTAATACATCTTTTTCATCAAAAATGTTAAAAAGATGGGAAAGAGAATCCATAACCATGCATACTCTTTTTTGGGGGGGAAAAGGCAAACTAGTTTCTCCTTTTTCATTATTATGATGATTTTTTTGTTCTAGTTTCGAGTATAAAATAATTTTATCTACTTCTTTTTTGATACCAGCTAAGCTAGCAGTTAATTCAGAATTATTTGTTTCTAAAGAATTTAGTTGTTCTCTCAAAAAAGGATTAATAAAGAAAGAATTAGATTCAAGGATAGAAGATAAGTTATTAAATAAATTTTGATATTGTCTTTTAGTTAATGTTGAACTCAAGAAAATACCAATATTACCATTTTTTAAAATGGATTCGAAGAAGGTTTTGCAATATGTAGTTTTTCCAGATCTACCACGCCCCATGATTAAGAAAAGAGTATTTTCATTATTTTGCTCTTCTGGATGATCCTTTCCAAGTAATTCCTTATATCCGGGGATAGACAATATGAGCTTAATTACTTATGATTTATTTAAAGTTAGAGATGTTTTTTGAAGATCTTTATATTAAAAAGCAAAGTAGGTCGATCAATATTAATAGTCTAATTTGTGTCATTCAACTACATCATATAATTCGAGAATGGATCAGTCTTTACTTGTAAACGTTCCATTCACACCTTTTTTCCAAATTTTTAATAAATTAATTTTGTTTTTATCAAATGAATAAAAAATATTCTTATTACACTAATACTTTATTAAAACAATGAAAAAATGTATCGCTTTTCATTCATATAAAGGTGGAACATGAAAATCTACCATTAGTGCCAATATTTCAGTTTTACTCGTTAAAATGGACTACAATGTTCTTCTTATCGATATGGACATTTATGCTCCAACCTTACAAACTTATTTCAATCAAGAACCAAAATATTGGATCAATAATTTTCTCTTTAATACGGCGGAATTTGAAAATGTTATTTACGATCTTACGCGTCTTATCTGAAATTTTACTGATACAAAAGAATCTCAACAAGAATTCGGGAAATTTTTTGTTGCTTTTTCAAATTCTTCTAAAGAAGAATTACAAAATTAGATGGAACATTAATACATGATACCTCAAAGCTTGAATTATTAAGTAAATTTATTTAAATTAAGGAAGAACTGGCTTATCAAAATGATATTGATTACATAATTATAGATACCAGTCCAGGAGTACGCTATTGGTTCATTAATTCTTTAGCAATAGCAGATCTGATTATATTATCCTTAAAAATGGATAGTATTGACATTGAAGGTACAAAAAAAATGGCTAATGAAATTTATTCTGCTTTTACAAAATTAGGGACCAAATCTCTTTTGCTTTTCAATAGGGCTGCTGGATATTGTCTTCCACCAAACTTAATTCTAGAAACTTCATATGCTCCAGAAGCCAATTACTCAAATGTAATGGCTGAACAGTCCAACATTACTAATACGGTTAAAAAAGATGTAAATATGGAAATAATTGGTAATATACCATGTTATTGTGATATCCAATTTGATAGTAAGTAATTTCTAACTGTATTGAAACATCCTTATCATCCATTTACTCATTTATTGAGTGATTTAGTGGATAAGATAGAAAATATTTAGATTTTTTACTCTTCAATATTTCTATCTAACAAGATAGGATTATGACTATTCATTTTTTATTTAAGGTTCAAATGAGTCTTTAAATATTTTATAGGGTTTAAATCCAATTCCAAGGTTTAATATTTCTTATATAGCATTGTTTATTAATTATGGATTTTGCTTTATTTGATGCATCTTTTTCGTCTTTGAGTTTTTTTAAATAATAGAGAAATAACTTTTCGTATAGTTGTTTTGCTTTTTCTTCTGTAAATTCTTTATAACTTGATTCTTTATTCTGGCTATCTTCGACGTTTTTATCGATGATAACACCATCTTTATCTTCTAAACCTTTAACAAAGAAATATTCTTTCTTACATATTTCACATGTTTCATCAAAAAATTTTACATGTTTTAAACATGAAACCACAAATCTATAAAACATAATTGATATAAAAGATTAATTTTTAATTTTTAAGATCTCATTTCTTTTTTTTTAACGATATCCATATTTAATAGAGCAATCTAAAAATAATTCTGGGATGTCAGATCTCAATCAATTACTCGTTCGAAGAATTAAGGAAGGTACCGTAATAGATCATATAGTTCCTGGAAAGGCTTTTAATGTTCTAAAAACTCTTAATATAACGGGAAAAGAAGGAAATATTGTTACAGTTGCCTTAAATGTGCCTAGTAGTAAAAAAAATAAAAAAGACATAATTAAAGTTGAGAATAGATTTTTAGAAAATTCTGAGACAGATAAAATTGCTCTCATTTCACCTCATACCACTATAAATATAATAAAGGATTACAAGGTCGCTCAAAAAAGAAAAATTCAAGTTCCAGATTCTATTACAGGAATTTTTAAATGTACTAATATTAACTGTATTAGTAATGAAGAAAAAGCAATTATTCCTACCATCATAGTTTTAGATAAAACGAAAATAATTTTAAAATGTAAATATTGTTCCAGATTAATAAATATTAATGAAATAGAAGAAATCTAGATAATCTTTTTTTTTGATAATGAATGAAGATTTTTTTAGTTTTACTAAAGAAAGAAAAATGAGGATTATGCTTGCCCCAAGATAATAATAGCCATAACAATACCATAAATAGCTACTGCTTCTCCTAATGCTGTAAATACTAAGGCTTGAGATCTCAATTCAGGTCTTTCACTGATCACAGCTAAACCGGCCGCACCAACACCACCGATTGCAACACCAGCTCCAAGCGCAGCCAAACCAAAAGCTAATCCAGCCCCGACAAATTTCATCCCTGCACTTGCACTAGATTGTGCCTCCTGGGCAACAGCTTCATTTACAATATAATTTTGTGTAATTAACGCAATAGTTGCTATCAATGCCATGGTCAAAATTGATTTCATTTCCATAATTTAATTACGTAAGCAAGTTAAAAGAGGCCCTATTTATTTATATCTAATATTTCATAGGTATCTAAAATATTTAGTTGTTTATTTAAAATATATTGAATATTTTCTTTAATTTGGATGGTGTACATCAAAAATTTATATCTGAGTTACAAATTAGAAATACTAATAGGATCAAATTTTACATTAGAATCGATCGTAATAATAAAGCAGCCTACCTATATAATTAAATTTTTTTAATCTTGTATAAGGTCTGTTGCCTTGATTTGCTAAGATCCTCTTTAACTTTTGCTATGAAGCTCTGGTAGTCTTCTTTGAGTTTAGTCTTTGAATCTTCAAAGAGTTTTTCAATTAGTTCAGTATTTATAGTCATTTGATTGCCTTCCTCTCTATTACGGCTTTCACTTTCTTAAGTCTTACGAATTCTTCTCTTTCTCTTTCCTCCAAGGTAGATTTAATAAATGTTAGTGCGCCTTGATATTGAGGTATAATAACATATTCTAATGCATTGATAAGTTTCTGAGTTTTCTCTAATTCTTTTGCTAGGCTAAAAATTGCATTTTCATATTCTGCAGCTTTACAAATACCGGGTAAAATCTCCCTGATCAATTTTGTAGCTTGATCCAAAGAGGAATTAGTATCTGCGAATCCGTATGTCAAATATGATTTATTTTTTGAAGATATTTCTAATGAAGGAATTTTAACGTCTACAATTCTTTTAATGTGGACGTCCACTGAGATTGAAGGAGGAGTAGAACTAGCCAACGACTGGATTACAGAGGTGCCCAAGGTAAGATAGGAATGAAAAATTGCCTTGTATATATCATCTAAGGGATTCCAGATGTCTTCTCTTGCTTTATTCGCTTCATCTATCATTTCATCGATTTTTTTTAATAATACTTCTCTCTTATCATCGAGAATTTTATGAACCATTTTTGAAATCTGCATCGAACGTCTAATTTTTATTAATTCAATCTTTGTGGCGATAACTTGTTTGCCAAATGACATATTAATTCACTATTACACTCTAGCCCTTATTGTTTTGAGCCTTCCTTAAAATATTGTTCAATGTTTTTATCCTTAATTTTTGTAAGTTCAGATTTAGGCAAATTTGCTAAAATCTCCCATGCTCTAGTAAGCGTTTCTTCAAGGTTTCTATTTTCCTCTACACTTTGTTTCAAATAATATGTTTCAAATTTATCTCCAACATCAAGATACTTCAAATCTACTCCTGTCAATCCGGCTCTTCCTACAATATCTGCTAACGCTCGGACTTCTTGTGAGCGAGAATATGCATCATATAATTGATTTCCGACTTCCATGTGATCGCCTCTTGTTTTTCCTTCACCTACCCCATCTTTCATCAATCTCGACAGAGACATCAATACATTAACAGGTGGATAAACGCCTTTTCTAAATAGTTCTCTACTCAATACAATCTGCCCTTCGGTAATGTATCCTGTTAGATCAGCAATTGGATGAGTGATATCATCTGCAGGCATGGACAAAATAGGGACCTGGGTGACACTGCCATTTCTACCTTTAATTCTTCCTGCTCTTTCATAATTATTAGCAAGATCTGTATACAAATAACCTGGATATCCTTTTCTTCCTGGAACTTCTTCCCGGGCAGCACTAATTTCTCGCAGTGCTTCACAGTAATTGGTCATATCAGTCAAGATAGCGAGTACATGCATACCCAGATCAAAAGCAAGATATTCTGCCACGGTCAATGCGACTCTTGGAGTTATTATTCTTTCTATGGCAGGATCATCAGCCAGGTTGAGAAACAACACGCTACGCCTTAAGGCACCAGACTCCTCTAAACTTCTTTTAAAATATTGAGCTTCAGAATACTGTACCCCAATTGCAGCAAAGACTACCGCAAAGTCCTCGTTGGCTCCCACCACATTTGCTTGTCTGGCAATTTGAGCAGCTAAAATATTATGAGGAAGTCCCGACCCAGAAAAAATTGGTAATTTTTGTCCTCTTACAAGAGTGAGCATTCCATCAATGACAGATACACCAGTCTGGATAAAGGAAGTTGGATATTCCCTTCTTTCTGGGTTCATTGGTTCACCATTTACATCTAGAAATTTGTCAGGAATAGGTTCAGGTAAACCGTCGTTTGGTCTTCCCAGCCCATCAAAGACTCTTCCCAGGAGCTCGTTAGAAACTGGCATAACCATAGTTTTTCCTAAAAATTTTGCCTTTGTCCCCGTTATTGCTAGTCCTGATGTTCCTTCAAAAACCTGGACTATTGCCTTTCCATATCCGACTTCTAAAACTCTTCCAAGTCTTCTTTCTCCTTCGGATGTTTCAATTTCAACCAATTCATCAAATGAGGCTTTTGTTATCCCATCTACAATAATAATAGGACCTTTAATCTCGGCAACCTTGGTATATTCCACACTACTCGTAATATCAGACAATAAGTTCTACCTCCTCTTTTTTTGATTTAATTTCTTTGAATTGTATATCCATTTTTGATTCTAATTCGTTAAGTTTAGAAACTTGTTCATCTGGAATTTCAAACTTGGCTTTAAGTAAGGAAGGTATAATGGGCAGAGATCGAATATCAGAAAGCGGTATACCTTCCTTGAGGGATTTCAGGGATTCATTGTAAAATTTGACCATCAATTGGACAAGTTTTAATTGTTTTTCTGGCCCACAATAAGTATCAACTTTATCAAAGGAATTTTGTTGAAGTATCCCAATTTTTATCATTCTAGCCATTTCTAGTACCAATTTCTCCTCATCAGGTAATGCTTCAGGACCCAATAATCGAACAATTTCTTTAAGTGTATCTTCTCTTTGTAATATATTATAAGATTCTGACCTAAGATTATACCAATCAGGACTAATATTGTCAGTCCACCATTTTGACACATCTTCTAGATAACCAGAATATGATTGCATCCAATTAATCGAAGGATAGTGCCTTGAATACGCTAATCTCGTATCTAAGGCCCAGAAAGTCTTGATAAATCTGATAGTATGAGTAGTTACTGGTTCGGTGAAATCAGCTCCAGACGGTGAAACTGCGCCAACAATTGTTACTGAACCACTTCTATCAGGAGATCCCAAAGCACGAACACGACCTGCTCTCTCGTAAAATTCGGCTAATCTCGAGGCTAGATAAGAGGGATAACCTTCTTCAGCAGGCATTTCTTCTAATCTTCCTGACATTTCTCGTAATGCCTCAGCCCATCGACTAGTAGAGTCTGCAACAAGAACCACATCCATTCCCATGTCCCTATAATATTCAGCCATTGTCACACCGGTATAGATGGATGCTTCTCTGGCGGCAACTGGCATATTACTTGTGTTAGCAACAAGTACAGTTCTTTCCATTAATGGCCTGTTAGATCTGGGGTCTATTAAATGAGGAAATTCTACAAGAACTTCTGTCATTTCGTTACCGCGTTCGCCGCAGCCAATATACACTACCACTTTAGAATCGGCCCATTTGGCTATTTGATGTAGCGTAACAGTTTTGCCTGTTCCAAAGCCACCAGGTATAGCACCTGTCCCACCTTTAGCAATGGGAAAATATGTATCTATTACTCGTTGTCCTGTTATCAAAGGTACTGTAGGATCGAAACGTTCAGTATAAGGTCTGGGTTTTCTAACTGGCCATTTATGGTACATCTTCATTTGAGATCTAGTTCCATTGTTTTCTAAAGTAGAAATCACTTGTTCTAAATCGTAATCACCTTCAGGAGAAATATCCAGAAGCTTCCCACCTCTGGAATCAGGAGGAACCAAAATACTGTGAGTTAAAAGGGGAGTTTCCTCAACAGTTCCTAATATAGTGCCTGCTTTAACATTTTCACCTGTTTTCAATGAAGGTTTAAAATGGTATTTTTTCTTTAGATCTATTGGGGTAGTTGCTATTCCTTTACTGATGAATGCACCTGATTTTTTAGCTATTTCCTCTAATGGTCTTTGAATACCATCATAAATTTTTCCAATAATGCCTGGACCCAATAATACAGATAAAGGCTGTCCTGTCCCTATGACAGGTTCTCCTGGTCTTAAGCCGGAAGTAGATTCGTAAACCTGAATAAATGCAACATCACCTGTCAATCGAATAACTTCTCCAATTAGCTTTGACTCTCCGACTTCTACCGTCTCATACATTTTAGCCGAAGACATTCCATCAGCCCTTACTGCAGGACCACTTACCCAAACAATTTTTCCTTTTGCAACCAATTTAGATTACCATTCCTCTTAAAATTTGGGCTATGTTTTTCCTTATTAAAGGTTTAAGTCGTTCAATTCTTGAATCTATAGTATTATCCAAAGTAATAGTCCCATCAGACGACTTGATTTTAAACCCTCCCAGTGAGTTTTTGAGATTGCTCTGTACCTTGATTTTTTTATTATATTTTAAACTTAGTGATTCTATTTGTTTTTTAAACAAATCGACATCTTTTTTCAGACATTCTATTATAATATCAAAGGTGCCTAGATTGGGGATACTTTCATCTAGAATTTTGATTAACATATTCCTATAGTTAGGTTCCTCAGAATACGAGGCTAATCTTTCTTTTGCTTTTTCATAAACATCATTAACAGCTTGTTCTAGTAAAACTAATTCTTTATTGCGCGCAGATAATTTGGTTGATCCACTAACTTGTCTTTTTAAATTTTCTGCTTTTTTCTCTGCATTTATAATAATATTCTCATATTCTCCTTTTATTTGAGATTTTGATAAATCAATATTAGTAATAGATTCTAAATATGATTTATTTAATTGAGTCAATAATTCGGACTCTTTATTTGTTATAACTTCATCTATAGTTCGCTCTAAAGGTGTAGGCGATGAGCTCATTATCAACAACTTTTGTAAAGTAAGATTTTAATCTTTTGTTATTAAAACAAATATATAATTTCGAGCATTAGTTTAATTATTTATATGAGTTTATTTATTTGTTAATACAATGAAAATCGTTAAAAAATACATATTATTTTGTTACTGACTTGCGGACACTTATATAAATATATATAAGCGCATTACATTTATTGGTTTTTTATGCTACTGTAGCTTCTCCTCTACATTCCTCACAAGTAAATGTTCCATCACTATATAATAATAGATCTGACCATTCTCCACATTCATCACAATATCCTGAAATGTGTCCTTGTGGACGACCAGTTTCACCACGAATTAAGGCTGATTTTTCGGACACGACATCTATTAATTCAGGTGTAACTGCTATGACATCAGAAGATGATATAATACCTACTAATCTATTTTTATAAACAACCCCAAGACGTTTAATGTTATGCTTCCTTAACATCCGAGCTGCCTCTGTTATGGTAGCTTCTCCTTCAATAGTGTAGAGTTTTTTCATAATCTCTGATGCAATAATTGAACTGGGAGGTACATCTCTAGAAAATCCATCGGTAACAATATCCCAATCAGTAACTATACCGACCGGTTCATGGTTCTTGAATATAACGATACTACCAATCCTATCTGTTTTCATTTTTTCCGCAATTTCTTTAATATTAGAATCAGGAGAAGATGAAATAATTGGGCTGTTCATCACATCTCTTACTAAAACCCTTGTTGTCATATTTGCATCCCTGTGTTTGCTTCCTAGATCGGTTCCCACATCGAGTATTTGTACTATCGAACTTAATTAGTTTACTGCAGAAAATTTATTACGAATTTTGGGCTAGTGTGCCTTTTCCCGATGAGGCTATCTTGAGTTTACCTGAAGGGAGTATCCTAATTATATCATCTAAAGGTATTCTTTTTAAAAATTCTATTAATTCATCATCCACATTCTGAGCATTTGTAATTAATTCTGATTTTAGTTTTTTTGCAGCATTCATTGGATCTATACTTCCTGGAACTATAATACAATAAATTATTGATTTTGATTTTATACTGTCGAAAGGTCCACATAATAGTTTATAAATATCATTATCTTTCGTAAGACCTATCGATAATTTTAACTCTAGTGCCTTAACAAAATTTCTCTTTCCTTCAATTACAAAAGATCCTTTTGGAAGAAATTGACCGGTTGGGGCACCTTTTTTAACTTGATAAGGATATACCCAGTATGCATCAGCACTTGACAAACCTTCTTTCCATCCTCTACTAAATGATATAGTTGCTATAGCTGTTTCTATAATGCTTTGATGATTTGTAGTCATATCTTCAGGATTATGTCCTATATTTTTAATTAAAAAAAAAGGAGAACCATGTATTTCAGCATGAAAAACCAAATCCTGATCTGTCATATGTTTCCTTATTATAGCTGAATTTGAGGAGCTATCTCTACCTCCAATTACTAGTAATCCATTGGAAGTAATGAACCACCTATATCTTTCAAACCATTCCTTTGTTTTCTGTTCTTTTAAATTTATTTTTTTTTCCGCAATAGTTGTTTTGTTTTTTAATTCTTTTATTTCATCTAATATTTTCATCCTAGCCTTATCGATACTTCCACTTCCTCTTTCCATTTCCTTCGCTCTTTCATACAAAAGTGAAGAGACTTTTCTTAAATTGTCATCTAATGGAATTAGTTCTTCTACTATATCTAAATATTTTTTTCCTTTCTCTATTATTAGATTAGAAGAATGTTTATTTAGTAAACCATTTAATTCACCAAGGTCAGAAATAGATATATTCATCAAATCAGAAGCAAGGTTTCTTATAGAATTAGATTTAGATAATACTTTTTGTTTAGCCTTATCTTGTTCATGAAGGTCATGTTCAAGCATTAAAATTTTTTTATCCAGTTCTATTGTATGAATTTTTTTACCTATAGTAATAATATCATTACATAAAACTTCATCTAATGCATCCATAAAGGTAGGTACTGATTTCATTTTTGAATCAAACATCTTTTTTAATTTAAGGTGAGATGCGTCAATAGGGACATCGTCAGTATCTAAAATAACTATTGGAGAATGTTGATTTTCACAAATTACTTCGTTTACCAGTTTTTTTGTATGGATGAATATTATGCCAAGTTCATCATTTGTGATCTCTTTTATTTTCTTGTTATTACTTATGCAGGCGCGGAAAAGTACTTCTTCAACAAATTTTTTTGGCAATGAGAGAATTCGTCCTAACCATTTTGTAATTTCTAGATTTTTCATTTCATTCTGAAATTTTGATTCAAATTCTTCGAGGGATATAGTAAAGATATCAGAGCCATATGATGGAGGAGGAGCATATTTTAATCCTATGTGCAAAGTTCTATGCCTTACTTCTAAAGGGTTAAGAAGTGATATTATTTTCATTGTTTCATCGCAAATTATTATATTTCCCTGACCAAAGAATTCACATATTAAATAACGAATTTTATTATCATGATGTTCAAATTTGAAAATAGCTATTCTTTCTGAATCCAATTGTTGAATAGATATTATGCGAGATCTTTCAAGTTCCTTTCTTGCATTTCTAACTAAATCGTTTTCTTCTACTTGTTTGAATAATATTTTCGTAACCCACATTCCTTTAGTCGAAACTACCAAAAGAATATCTTGTTCAGTTGAATGATGAAATTTTAATGCCAGAGAATCTTTTGTAATTGCATTGATTTGGCTTAAGTAATAGCCACCAGTTGTAAGTCGTAAATTTACATAATTAACAATATATCTTAATTCTATTGATGATAACTCCAATGCTAATGTAAATGAGAGTAGTAGCTAAATATTAACTACAAATTCAGGAAACTTCCGACCGGAAGAAATTAAACTCCCTATTATTAAAGGAACTTAATATTTGGAACCTACTGATAAAATTTATTACATGCGAGCGATATTGGGCATTCTAGCAGGGATTATTATAGCATTTAGTATATCTCCCGGCACGAATCAAGGAACTATACTAGGTATTATTATTATAATGAGTCTACTTTTCTATATCATTTCTTATTGGATTTCAAAAAAGATTCTTCCTAATGTACCTAAAAGTGAGAAAAGAAAATTCGTGACTAACGGTATTTTTCCTTTTATTTTCTTGTTAGTAATGTTTATGATAGTATCATATACAGGATTACACCAAAATCTTGCAACTTAGATGAAATATGGCTTGGAATAGTAAATCTCCTGGTATTCCTGATGAATTTTTTTTACGGGAAGAAGAAGTACCTATTACCAAAGAAGAGGTTCGTTCCATAATAATTAGCAAACTCCGACTCACGGAAAATAGTTCAGTTATTGATATAGGATGTGGAAGTGGTAGTATCACAGTGGAACTTTGTCTTCAATGTCAGAAGGGTAAAGTCTTTGGAGTGGATTTGGATTCCCAAGCCGTTAACCTAACAAAAAAAAATCTTGAAAAGTTTAAAGTCTATGCAGAAATAAAACTCGGAAATGCAATGGATGTACTAGAATCGTTACCTCTTGTTGATGGTATTGTTATAGGAGGGACAACAGGAAAAACTGAAGCATTAATAGATCAATCCATTAGTAAATTGAATCATGGAGGACGATTAGTTATTACTACAATCCTTATTGAAACCATGTTTAAAGCCATGAAAACTGTTAATGAATCAAATTTACTTAAAGATATTGATTTTACACAGATAATAATATCAAAAGGAAGAAGAACTAAAACTGGTACAATGATGTTGGCAAGAAATCCAGTTTTGGTAATTTCCGCAACTAAGATATGAAATTTTCTCTTTAAATTGAATTTTTATGATTTAAATTAGTCAGATTTCAATAACACTCAAATGAAACTTTTTTGTGTTGGATGTGGTCCAGGGGATCCAGAATTATTAACCATACGAGCTTTAAATTTAATTACTGAGGCTGATGTCATTTTTGTGCCTACTTCTAAGTTAGATAAACCTAGTATTGCATTATCTATTGTTGCCAAATATATTAAGGAAACCACTAAAATTATTAATCTGGTTTTTCCTATGGTTAAAGACAAAGATTCTCTTAAAGATTATTGGGAAAAAAATACTCTCGAAATTTCGCAAATGGTAAGAACTGGTAAAAAAACGCTATACCTTACAGTAGGTGATCCGTCACTTTACAGTACATGGATTTATATTCATAGAGAATTAAAAAAAAATCACAAAGATATAGAAATAGAGATAATTCCAGGAATTACGTCCATATTTGCTTTCGCGGCTGAATCCAAAATAGGTTTGGTAGAAGGTAATGAACATTTGTCAATTGTTCCAGCATGTTACGATCTAAATAAAGTAAAAAATACAGTTAAAGCATCTGATACAATAGTTTTTTTAAAAGATGGAAGATATTTTGATAATGTAATAGAAATGTTATCAGATAGTGGCTTCGGGGAGGAAACTCAGATAGCTATAGCTCAAGATGTATCGACCAAAGAAAATATCCTTGAGATTAAACACTTAAAAGATCTCAAAGGGAAAAAACAACCTAGTCAAAAATATTTTTCAATTATGGTAGTAAAAAGAAATGATAGAGAATAATACCGTATATTTTGTTGGATCTGGTCCTGGCGATCCAGAGTTGATAACAATAAAAGCAAAAAAACTATTAGAAAACGCTGATCTTGTAATATACTCAGGATCATTATTGAATCCTGAACTTCTCCAGTATGCAAAAAAAGATGCAAAATTGTATGACGCTGCATTATTAAATAGAGACGAAATTTTTGCTCAGCTTAAAGATGTTACCAAGCAAGGAAAATTAGCAATAAGATTTCATGATGGAGACCCATCGTTGTTTAGTACAATTAGGGAACAGATCGATAGATTCGAAAAAGAAGGAATTAGTTGTAAGGTAATTCCGGGCATATCAGCTACATTTGGTGCTGCATCTTCCATGAACTTAGAATTAACCTTGCCTGGAATCACTCAAACGTTGATTATTACACGAGCTGAATTTCGAACTCCAGTTCCAGAAATAGAGAAAATTTCTGAATTGGCAAAACATGGAAGTACTATGATTTTTTATTTAAGTGTTCATCTTATAAAGGAAATTGTTGAGGAGTTATTGAAAGGTGGAAGATATAGTCTTGAGACACCAGCTGCTGTGGTCTATCGAGCCACTTGGAAGGATGAAAAAATAATACAAGGAAATTTAAAAGATATTGTACAGAAGACAAAAAAAGAAAAAATAATTAAAACTGCATTAATAATAGTTGGAAACGTACTTCAACCTAAAGAATATCAGTTGTCAAAAGTATATGATGCAGAATTTACCCATGGATATAGAAGGGGCACTAAAATTAACAATAGTAAATAGAGTGTCAGTGAGTCTCGTTATGTTTCATTAGAAATTCTTTTACAGTATAACTAAGTTTCCATATTTTTTTAAATACGAAATTTTTTCTTTATAGTTATGATCCATGTTCATAACGATCTCCCAAAACTTTTTAGAATGATTGAATTCTTTCAAGTGTGCTAATTCATGGATAATAACATAATCAATTATCTCCATTGGAAAAGCCGCCAAATATAGACTGAAATTTAGATTCCCTTTGCTAGAACAGCTTCCCCAACGTGTAGAATTGTCCTTTATTTTTATTTTAGTATACCTGACATTCATCAATGTACTCAAAATAGTGATTCTTTCATTTATTACAATAGATGTTTGTTTAAGATACCAATTTTTTATGTATTTTTTATAATTTTTTTTATTGATTACATGAAAAGAGATTTTATTAATAGAAGAAGAAATTATTGCATTATTAACAACATCTTTAACTATATTTACTCTATACTTTTGTCCTAGATAATAAATATAAAATGTGTCATCATATTTCTTACCAAAATTTGAATTAAACTTCTTATAATGATCATATGTTTTGGTTATCCAGTTTTTTTTATTCCATAAAAAGTTATTCAACTTTGCATCATTAGAGTTTACTGGTACCGTTAAAAAAAATCCGTGTATATTTGCCATTAAGGAAATTTTAGATGCTCTTTTAGATTCTTTTTTCTTCAAGTAAATATATTCTGTTTTGGATACTGTAAAAGATATTAGCATAAAAAAAATAATAATAAAATTTTTAAGCCATTTTAAAAACTATTACTATCTGAAATGAACTAGTGTATCTTTCATTCCCGGTTTCATATCTCTCTGGCTTCTTACCTTTCTTACAGCATCTTCAAAGTGACGCATAGTAACATAAGCTTCCATTGTATGTTTAGATGCTTCCTCTGGATTAGGATATTTATTAATATATTCATGTAGTA
>DATDKD010000059.1:0-15528 GCA_036520175.1 Nitrososphaeraceae archaeon | reverse complement strand
TCAGTTTGGAATTTGTGGTACTTCTTTTAACTTGCGAGCAGCAATGTCAGCAGCCTTTTTACCCGATAATAACATCGAACCAAATGTAGGACCCATTCGTGGAAGTCCATGAGTTTCAGTTACTGACATTCCTGTTGCAATTAGACCTGGAAACACTTCACCAGTATGGTTAACTACTGCATCTTCTCCTCCTTCAACCCACATAGGATCCATGCCTTTCCATTTTACATAACCTCTTTCCATCAATCTCTTTACGGCAACAGAATCATGACCTGATGCATCAATAACAATCTTGCTTTCGAATGCAATTGGATCTACACAAGTAATGTTTCTTGGTAATGCAGAAACTGGCATCCAGTTAACTACTACCCCTGCGACACGCTTATTTTTTATTACTAAGTCATCAAATTTAGTTAATTGCAAAAATCGTACTCCTGCATCACATGTTGCGGCTATTAACTTGGAACAAGCATGAGGGCCCCATGTAGCATAGAGCCCTTCCCTTATGACTCGATAGGGAACTCCTAATTCATCCCAAATCTTTTGGGCGGGGGATCTTACAGTCACAGGGTTCATCATATAACCTCCTACCCAATATCCCCCCCCAATGTAATTATTTTGTTCTATAATTAAGGTTTTAATTCCTAATTTACCTAATTCTCTACCTGCAGATAAACCAGCAGGACCAGCACCAATAATAATAACATCAGAGTCTGTATATTCATTCATTGTTTCCATAAACATTGCAGCAATTGAACGACTAATTTCTTTCTCGCTGACATCAGCAAATATTTTTGGCATACTATTATCACGATAAGCACATTATATATTACTAATGCATTTAATCTTCAAAGTCACATAATAAACAGTAATTTTAATTATCGATTACATTATTAGAGAAATGGGTTCCTCTCACTTTACTGTCGATTTCTATCATCAACTTTATAAAGTCAGATTTATGAGAATTCAAATATTCTTGGCCTTTATCTTTAAGGCGATTTTGATAGAGTCTTAAATCTCTATGTTCATTGAAGAATTTTTCGATCATTGTACTTCCATGAATAGAAGGATTTATCAATTTATCAAAATATCCAATAGTTGCTTGGACATCACCTTGTTCTACCGAATCTCTCATTTTAGCTAATATTTCACTGATATCTTTTAATTGTTGAACAGGAGGGGATACTTCCCGAGATTTTCCCATGAAGCCTGAGCGTTTCAATGTCCCTACCTTTGAAGCTATTTCTTTTGAGAGTTCAAAATATTCTTCTTTATTAAAAAAGTTTTTCTTTTCCTTTCTTAGTACTAAACCTTTCATTGAAAGTCTTAACAAAGCATCATCGACATCAGCTTTATCCATACCAGTGATCCATATGATTTTACCTGGATAATCATAACCATGTCTTATTGCCTCTAAAACAACAACCTCAATTATTCTTCTAAATCCTTCTTCTGCTTTGGCATTTTCAAAATCTTTATCTCTAACAGCACGTTTAGCATAAGAAATATCAATTTCAATGGCTCTCTTTAGTGCCTCCATGCCATCATCCACTCTCCCATCAAGCACGAGATAACAGGACAGGTTATACCATGCCATTGCATTATTATGATTGATATCTATTGATTTCTCACAACACTCTATTGCTTTTAGTAGGTTATTCATTCGATAATAGGCAAGTCCCTTAAGGTTCCAAGCGTCAAAATTGTTTATATCTAAATCCAAAGCATTATCATAGCAAGAAATGGCTACACTATATTCGGCAAGATGAAAATGAGTGTAACCTTTTTTTATCCATGCATTAACAAATTGGGGATCAATTCTTAAAGATAATTCAAAACATCTAATAGCATCAGAGAGTTTTTCGTTCGCCATATGATTAATGCCCTTATTATAAAGATCAAATTTTTGAATATTATTAATATTGTTAATATGATTTAATTCAGAAGGTTTTTTATCTTTCTCTTGAAAATTAAATTTATCAGTTACCTTCTTTCCAAAGAATTTTTCCATATAACAACAGATCCATTCACGAAGATAAATAGATTATGATTTATTTGTTATAGTGACTAATATATGGGATCGACTATAAAAAATTATAAAGTTAAGAAAAAATTATTATTTTAGCTTTACCAATATATTATTAAGTGTCAGATTACTATAAAATATTAGGAGTAACAAAGGATTCTACTCAAATTCAAATACGAAAAGCCTTCCGCAAGCTAGCCCTGCAATACCATCCTGATAAGAATAAAAATTCAGAAGAATCAAAACAGAAATTCATGGAAATTGTTAAAGCATATGAAATTCTTTCAGATGAGAAAGCTAGGGAAAGGTACGATTCTAATACAGTGAATAATAAAAATATACAGAAATTTAATTGGACACCTCCTGCAGATTTTGCTAATTTTTATAGTTATGAAAATCTAAAAAGAGAATACAATGAGAATCAAATAACTGGCGGTATGTGGGAAATAAGTGAAAAAGCCAATGCTGGATTATGGAAAGCAACATTTATCTTGTTAGCATCGTTGGGTCTAGTATCTATCTTCATTTTATTAAAAATTTACTAATAATTTAGACAAATTAATTTTATACATACCTCTTCAAGTTCTCTGAAAAAAGTATTTAAAGGATCAAAATTACTCACAATAGTAAAGTTGAAAGTTTTAGCAATAGGAAATCGTATCTTTATTACAAGTTTTCAAATGGCTGGAATCGAAGGAATTAATGTTCAAACACCTAAAGAAGCTCTTTCTAGAATAAACCAAATACATTCTCGAAATGAAGTAGGCTTGATTTTATTAAGTGATGACATCGGTAAACAAATTAGATTGGAGCTTGCGCGGATACGTTCTTTAAAACCTATTCCTTTGATATTTGAACTTCCTTCACCGGGCAGTACAAAAGAAAAGGTGGATTATAGAGCATTATTAAAGCAAATATTAGGGGTATAAATATATTTTTTTCATTGTATTTGAAATAATTAAGTTTTAGAACCTGAATATATTAACTCAGCATATTATGAAATTACATGCAGTATTAAGTATTGCTGGAAGTGACTCCTCATCTGGAGCTGGTATACAAGCGGATTTGAAAACATTTTCCTCTCTTGGAACTTATGGGTGCACTGCAATTACTGCAATAACTGTTCAAAATACAAGGAATATCTTTGATGTGTTTCCTATTCCTAGTGAAATAGTCATAAGACAAATAAATTCCATTCTGAATGACATAAGAATTGATGCTATTAAGATAGGTATGGTTTATGATGGAATAATAATTAACGAAATATTTAAAATTTTAAAAAAGATAAAAATTCCACTTATAGTAGATCCACTTTTTACTTCTACCAGCGGAACAAGTTTGATCAAGTCTGAGGCAATAAAAGCTTTAACAAAAAAAATACTCCCTCTTGCAACAATAATTACTCCAAATATAAAAGAGGCTAGACAACTTTCAGGTGTTGATATTAATACGAAAGAAGACGTAGTCAAGTCTTTAATTAAGATAAAGGAATTAGGTCCAAAAAATGTAATCCTCAAGGGGGGACATCTTTTATTAGAACAGTCTATCGATACTTTAATTGATGATAAATTAAACATAATCGAATTCTCCAATTCTCGAATAGATATTCCAGAAAATCATGGCTCTGGTTGCAATTTCTCTGCAGCCTTGTCAGCCTACATTGCACAAGGGTATGAAATACCTATAGCATGTAAATTCGCTAATGAATTTATAAATAGTGTTTTAAAAAATCTTTTATATATAGGAAAAGGATACCCAGTCACAGATACTGCTATAACAACTTCTTCCTCTGCCTTTAAATTTGGTGTAATAAATGAATTATCAATAGCTATTAAAGAGCTAGAATCTCTTACAGATGTGGGAAAATTAATACCAGAAACACAATCTAATTTTGTATATGCAATACCAAATGCCAATAGTATCAAGGAAGTTGCTGGAATAAAAGGAAGAATAGTAAGGATTGATCGAAAAGTGAAAGCAAGTTCATGTATTGAATTTGGTGCATCACAACATGTTGCGTCAGCAGTTATTTCATACATGACTATTGATCCTTTGATGCGCGCTGGATTTAATATAAAATACGATAAAAAAATAATAGAATTATTACAATCTTTTATGAAAGTCTCTGAATATAATAGACAATCAGAACCTCATAAATTAAAGACAAAGGAAGGTTATACTATCCAATGGGGAATTAAAAAAGCAATACTAAAAGATAAGGGAGTAAGGGGAATTTACCATACAGGAGACCTAGGTAAAGAGCCTATGGTAATAATATTTGGCCACAACCCAAGAGAAATTATTGAATATTTGGGAAAAATTATTGATTACTACTAATCTAAAAGTATAATAAATTATTCAATTAAACATTGTAGATGCAAGCAGTTATTCTAGCGGGAGGACTTGGCACAAGATTACAACCTTATACGTTCTTTATTCCTAAACCTATGTTACCGTTAGGAAATAAACCGTTGCTTGAATATTTAATAGAATGGATAAAAAAATTGAAAAGTATCGAGGAAGTAATTATTTGTGTAAGTTATCTGCATAGGACTATCGAGGATTATTTTGAAGATGGGGGAAGGTTCGGAGTAAAAATTACATATGCCCATGCTGAAAGACCATTAGCCACTGGAGGGCAATTGAAAACGGCAGAAAAAATGTTAAATAATAGATTTATTTGTCTTTACGGTGATTCGGTTTATGATTTTAATTTAGAAAAAATGGTTAAGGGGCATGAAAAATCAAAGGCTTTTCTTTCCATGGCATTAATGAAATACAAAACAAGGTTGAAATATGGTTTCATAGATACAAATGATAAAGGAAATATTGTTACAGCTTGGAGAGAAAAACCTGAAGTTGAAGGCTTAATAAATATTGGATGTTATATAATGGAAAAAGAATTTTTAAAAATGATACCAAAATCTAGTACTATAGGAATGGACAAAATAGTAAAAGATGTAATTACGCAGAAAAAAAAAGTTAATGCATTTACAATAGAATCAGGATTCATTGATATTGGAGATAAAAGATCATATTTAGACGCATATAAAAAATATATGAAAAAATTAGGTAGTATATAGAATCATTTCTCACAACATCGATTGCTTGTGCCAAATTAATTACTAATTGCGAGAACGTCAGCTTTTTATTCTGAGTGAATAAAAAGATTTCATAATGATTGAAACTAATATCGATAAAAAACTATCACCTGATGCATCCAGTGATTCTACTCTCAATTTCTATGTTAGAAAAATGCATTATCAAGGATCACTAATGATAAACATTTGTGATGAGGAATTATTAGGTACAAATATAGTAAGCGAATCATTAAACATTAACATAACAAAAGATTTTTTTAATGAACTCACAAATGAAAAAGAGATAGGTAACTTATTAAAGAGATGTTCAATAGCTAATTTAATTGGAAGAAGAGTTATAGAAAAGACTTTGAGTTTGGGTCTTGCAAAAAGAGACAGTATAAAAATTGTGTCAGATATTCCTTTTCTAATGATCTTTAAATTTTATCAAAACTACTAGTTACGTTTTCAATTTTCTATTACTTTAATAAATACATATTTTATATGCTACAAATAACATATTAGTGAAGGCTGAATCAGATTGAGTTATCAACGTACTTTAAGAATACAAAAAGAACGGATTGGAGCGATTATTGGAAAAAAGGGATCAATCAAAGACGAGATCGAAAAAAAATGCAAGATAGACATTCATGTTGACAGCGAATATGGGGATGTAATACTAAAGTCTAAAAGTAGTGATCCTTTGGATATATTGAATATCAATAAAGGATTGGAAGTAATTCTTGCTATATCCAAAGGTTTTTCTCCCGAAAGAGCATTTATTCTATTTACGGAAGAAAACAACTTAGAAGTTGTGGACTTGCGAGACTATGTCGGAAAATCAGCAAATTCCTTAGCCAGAGTAAAAAGTCGACTAATAGGTGAAAAAGGAAAATCTAGGAGAACTATAGAGGAATTGACAGGATCTTATATTTCAATATATGGCCATTATGTAGCAATAATCGGGACGTCTGAACAAATAACTTTGACAACTGAAGCAATAACACGCATTTGTTCAGGTCGATCTCATAAGAACGTATATAACTTCCTTCAAGAGATAAGAAGAAGAGCAAAAATCGAGAAGCTAAAATTGTGGGAGTAACATGTATTAGCTAAAAATTTTTAAAAAATATAAATACATCAAGAAAAACTATAGAATATTGACGAATTCACGAAATGAAGATAAAAAAATTTCCAAAATATCTTACTACAAGGTAAGTACTCTCTTAGCAATTATTATAACTCTACCAGGAATTGCAATTCTCTTCATATTAAGACACTATAATGTTGACATTCTTTACCAAGTAATTGTTAGCTCATTAGTATTTTTTTTATGTATTAGTCTTTCATTCAAGATTTCTAAATATCTTGTTAAATTAGCATGAACAATTATTTTTTTACTCCCCATCGAGTAAACATATTGTTCTCAATATTAAATTGGTCCAATACTTTTCCTACAATATGAAATAACAATTCATCAATTGTAGATGGATGAAAATAAAATCCTGGCATAGCAGGTAATATGGATACACCCAGTTCCGACAATTTAACCATATTTTCTAGATGAATTTTAGACAAAGGAGTTTCTCTTGGAACAACAACTAATTTTCTATTTTCTTTTATACAAACACTGGCAGCTCGTGAGATCAAACTATCATCTAATCCATTTGCTATACTAGCTAGGGTTTTCATACTACATGGAATAATCACCATACCATCAGTTTTAAAAGAACCACTAGAGATAGGGGCTGCCATATTCTTATTATCGTACCAGCTCGTTGATAGCTTTTTTACATAATTAATATCTAAATTTGTTTCAATCTTAATCGTCTTTTCGCCCCATTCGCTAATAACCAAATGTGTTTCCAATTTAAGCAAATTTAATGATTCAATTAATTTTATACCATAAATAACTCCTGATCCCCCAGTAATTGCAATAATAATACCCATATTTTCATTTACTTAAATAGATGATAAGTATTTATCTAAAAATTAATTTTTATAATCCTTCAGTAACCAAATAAAACATGCTGACTATTTTTGGAACAATAGCGTTAGATACAACTAAAACCTCTAAAAAGACGGTAAATAGAATAATGGGGGGAGCAGCAACATATGCATCTTTATCTTCCTCAAAATATACATCAACTAATATTATCGGAATAATTGGTTATGATTTTCCTCAACGGTATAAAGATATTTTGGATAGACATGTGAATACCAAAGGTGTTATTGTAAAAGACAATGAAAAAACTTTTCATTATGATTCCACTTTTGATCCAACTTTGACAATTCGAACTGCCAATAAAACTGAATTAAACGTTATTGAAAATTTTGAACCTTTTGTTCCTGAAGAATTTATCGATTCTAAATATGTTTTTTTAGCAAACAATGATCCAGTTCAAAACAAAAAAATGCAACGTTTATTTAATGATCCTGAATTTGTCGTTTGTGATACTATAGAGTATTGGATCAATAATAAGTATGATCAGGTGATAGATATGATAAAAGATGTAAATGGAATCATAATTGATAGCCAAGAAGC
Source organism: Nitrososphaeraceae archaeon (assembly GCA_036520175.1). Lineage (GTDB taxonomy): Archaea > Thermoproteota > Nitrososphaeria > Nitrososphaerales > Nitrososphaeraceae > TH1177. The sequence goes on along the minus strand of DATDKD010000059.1, from coordinate 7,877 downwards.
CAGACTTTTAACAAATGAATATAACCTCCTAAAGTGTGCTAAAAAAATTAAAGAATTAGGCCCCGAGTTGATAATTATAAAAAAAGGGGAAAATGGCTCTATGCTTTTTTATGAAGATATCATATCTGTATGTCCGGCTATCCCTATCGAAAATGTAGTAGACCCAACTGGAGCAGGAGATTGCTATGCCGGTGGGTTTCTTGGTTATTTGTCCAAAAAAGGAAAAATAAATTCACGAACTATTAGAGAAGCTGCAATATATGGAAATATAATGGGTTCTTTTGCAATAGAAGATTTCGGACCGGATAAAATAATTAGTATATCTTGTCTTGACATAGAGAAAAGACTAAAAATATATAAAAAATTATTGATGGTCTAAGCAGTGCAGCAAATCAGTCATTTATTATACTTTTATTATTATTAACAAATTAATAAATAATCATTCATGGCTACATTTTTTTAGCATTCATTATTTGCTGTAGTATGTGATTTAAACTATCAAGAGGAGAGGAAGAATTCAAAATGTGTCTACCTAATATAAAATAATCTGTCCCACTTTTTACTGCATCATCTATTGAACCATATTGGGTAATGAAACCTGGCGAATAAATCGTTGTCTCATTTAATTCAGAAATTTCCTTGATAATATCAATTTTGGTAGCTCCTATGACGATTCCATCCACACCACTCAAACGTGAGTAACCATAAAGTAATTTATACATCGGAATTGATTCTGCATTACTATACTCCTTTTTTGAATTGGAAATTTGTAATCCGTAGCCTTCATACGAACTGGGATGACTCATATAGACAAGTGAGATTATACCAAACTTTATTGAATGGGCATAATTTACGATTGACTTCATTTCTGTTACTCCGATAAATGGATTTACTATTACTGCATCAAATCCTAATTTTTGTAACTTATTGATAGTTACTTTATTTGTATTTCCAATATCATTCAGCTTTATATCTGCTATACTCTGCAGATCACAGTTATGAGCAAATAAGTTAAGTTCTAATATTTGACTATGCGATAAAGACAATAAGAGATGAAAATTTATTTTTATTGCACAAATTTTAGATTCAGTCATTGATATTAGTTCTTTACATTTCTCATACAAGTAACTATTATCATATTTATCAAAATCATAATCCAAGGCTAAGATTATTGCTGTTTTTTTTTTATTTGAGCAATTATTTATCCTTGACTGATAAGAAGACATGATTTTCAATCCTCATTTATCACAAGTGGGTGTTCTTTTAACAATTTAATGATTTTTATATAAATGTAGCCATGTTCTTCTATATGGTTAGTGAAAAAAGGCTTTTCTGATTTTTGGCTAGAATATTTTAGAAACTTTTCAGGTTCCTTGTCTATATCAATGTAGTAAAAATAGGTTAAGGAATCAGTCTCCATGAAATTTAAAGAAGTTCCTAGAGTAAATGTATTTTTTTTTCCATTTCCAAAAGAGAATATCGGCAATGGAGGTTCATCATAAATGGTTTTATAGGCTGCGACTTTAGCAAGACTTTCTAAGTCTCTTAACAAAATCTTTGTATAACTAGATCTCTTACTTTTTCTTGAACTTTTTTCCATTACCTGTGGTAGTTTTTCAACATTTATAATTGGAGAATAAACAAAATGAGGATTAGAAGCGATATCAACCAAGGTCACCGTTTCAGAAAGACCATGGCATCTATATGCAAGATATTGATTACAGAGATTGGAATTCTCAAATTTAACATAATAAATCACAGGAGTTCCATAAATAAATTCAGTTTGCACAGCAAAGACATGTTCATCCTTTAAGTACATGGAAAAAGTTGGTAATGGAGCACGTTCTAATGCACAAACTAGTCTTGCGAAATTATTTAGGTCATTTACTTCAATGTAAAAAGGGGATTTAGATTCCAAGCAATTATCTTCAAAAAAAAGGCTATTAATATTTTACACTCTATTCTCTAAGTCTTAAAGCAAAAATGATATCTATATAGATTTATATAGAAATTTTTGGAGAGAATTTATCTCTATGGTATTAGTCAAACTAACCTCATTCTCTATAACGAACTCTGAACATTTTATAAAATTAATCAAATAACTAGTTTTTTGCTAATGTTAGTTCTTAACAAACTTTCAAACCATCACAAACAAATATTGGCTTTTTCGAATAGTAAAATCTCAACTTAACAGGCTCAAATTAAAGTTTGAGAATCTATCAATTTTTATTATATAAAACAAAGCAAATGAACGTAAGAGTTCACTTCTATTGATCCTTATATAATTATCAACAATTTCTGTTATTCAAATAGTAAATAAAAAAATAAATAATACATTTTGGCTTTTACAATAAGATTGACATTATAATAGGATTAATCTTCTATTTTAATGGGTACCTACATTTTACTCATATCAAATAAACAACCTTGTTCATTATTATTTATCTATCGTAGTAGACAAGGAAATAATTATGGATTTAAAAGAAGTAGATATAGATAAAAAGATTCACTTTAGCATTAATTTGCTAACTAACGCTATAAATAATAAAGACAAGGAGGAGTCGGAAATTTGGAAAGCCTATAGTTGGTTAGAATATACCATTCTTTTGGTCCGGTTAAAAAAATATAATTTATTAGATGAAGGAGAACAAAAAAGATTAAAAGATAATGAAAAGCAAGTAGTCCCGGATGTTCTCTTAAGAAATGCCAGAGATTTACTGTTGAATTTAAATTATATGGATGATGATCAACTTTTAAATTCTTTGAGAGCCTCCAGAGATCTTTTGAGAATTTTTTTAAAAACAAAGAAGTAATATAGATATATTGAACCTTTACTATCTTTGATCGATTACTGAATCTACATCTGCTCCAGTTCCTATGAATTCTGCTTTGAGTCCCAGTTCTACTTCAATTTCTTCGATAAACTTTTTTGCAGATCTAGAGAGTTTAGTATACTCTTTAACACCAGCACATTCAGGGTAAAGAACATCTAGTTTTGTAAGCGCAAATGATGTTCCACCATTCAGTCTTATTGCTCTTTTTGCTAAGTCCATATTGAAAGGAGAAGATCTTCTTTCTCTTCCAGTTACGCTTCCATATTCTAGCCATCCTCTCTTTTGCATTTCTTCTCTGCCTAATTCATTTTCTAATGGACCACCTCCGACCCTCGTGATATAAGATTTAAAAACAACAAGGACTTCATCAATGGATTTTGGTCCTATTCCTACATCTGCGCAAACAGAAGAAGCTGTTACGTCTTTTGATGTTACGAAAGGATATCCCCCATGATAAAGGGAAAGATAAGTCCCCTGTGTTCCTTCAAGCAGAACGTTATTCTTTTTATCCAAGTCTGAATGAATCATTGAACTTACCTCCCTCAAGTAATCTTTTATCTCTGAACAATCCATGGCAAGAGAAAGTTTTCTTAATGCACGATCAGAATTAGCTGGGCCTGTTCCCGTTCCTGTTGTACCTACTTTGTCTTTTAGAAAACTTTCTGTGCTATCCTGTTGAATATGTTCTTCCTTGATTATCCCACAATGGGGATCAACAAAAGTCCTACCATGAGCCTGAAATGAAGCAATCTCATTTAATAATATTTGGGGATTTACTAAAACCCCTGCTCCAATAGCTAACTTAGTGTTAACATTAAAAGCAGCACTTGGAAGCATACGAACTTTGAAGGTTTGACCGTTTAAATTAAAAGTATGGCCCGCATTAGGACCTACTCCTCCCCGAGCAGCTAAATTAACATTATCCTTTTTAACAATATATGCAATTATCTTTCCTTTTCCTTCATCGCCAAAGAAGCCACCTACTACTATATTACATGGCATGTTGTTGATTATAGGTATCGATATTTAATTTATTAATGTAGAGGAAGTTAAATATTGTGAAATAGAAAATTACATATTAGCCTCATAACAAGTTTGTTATGTGTCTATTAATACTGAAAATACAGAAGATATAATAAAAATTTTAGGGAATCTCCAATCTTTTCTAAGAAAACCAATAATCAAAAATAAATTAATTGATTTTTTCAACAAAGATTCAGAATTTCAATTAGAAACAATAAATTTAATTTTAGATTCCCTTGAAAATATCAATATTCAACAATATCGAGATTTAATATCTTCATGGTTAGAGGTTATAGTATATTTTGAAACAACAAAAATAAATCAAATAATTCGACTGTACTTAGTGGGATTGATCAAAAGAAAGGAATTGATAAATCCACTTGAACCTGTTATGCTCTATTGTATTAATAAGATGAACAACGAGCAAAAAGAGAAATTAAGGTATTGTTTTTTGGAAACTTTATTTATGATACCAAATAATAAGAATATACTATATTCTAACTTAAGTACAGAAACATTAAATTTTATACTAAAGAAGTAATGGCGTCAGATCACCATATACCAAAAATTAAGGATTGTCCGGATTTTTTTGAATTTGTTCACCCTGTTCTAAGCCAAAAAATATTTTCTCTTGCTTTTTCAAAGCCTTTCTATGCTCAGGCAGAGACATATCGAGACGAAGTTCATTAATAACCATAATTGCATGAGTGGTCCATTCATTCCAACATGAGGGACAAGAGGAATATTTTTGAGCCCCTGGATCATCAATGAGTTTTTCATCGAAGGTAGTTTTACATTTTGAGCAAGTTCTAGTCATATAGACTAATCCTATTGCCTAAAGATATATTACTTTTGTTATTATGATAGTTCCTTCTGCCGTAAGAAAACAAGAACTCTTAATCTCGAGGTATTTATCCATTTGTTATTGGTAATTATAAATTTATATATATTTTCCAGGTCGTGTCACTCTAGAATCATTTATAAAAATAGGATTTTACCTTGATAAATAAGTCTAATCTTTTTTAACCATAACTAGTGCTAGAATCTCATTAACTAAAGTTTTATTAAATTAGATATAACATAATGATTAGTGATATTGATAACCTATTTCCTTAGTCAATTTTGTTCTATAGAGTGTATATTTATTCATCATTAAGGATAAACAAGCAATTCAACAGCGGAAAGTATGAAAGAAAAACCAATAACATCTATATAATAATATATAGTGGAATGTGAATATTTCTTATCTTTCCACAACTGAGCTAATAGGTTATATGAACAATAAATCATTGTTAAGTGAATGTAGTGAATACTTTTTACTCGGATTAATTAGTCTATTGTGTTTTTTTATTTTTGTTATATTGATGTTTTATTTTTATATGATCCCGCATTTGTTGCATGCCGAAAAACTTTAGATTGCATTTGTTACAATTGTAAATTTTACCAGTACCATGTATTACTTGTTCATGATGCATTGAATCTTCTATTTTTCTAAATCTTTTATTACAAAGTGGACAATCAAACTTTTTCCAAAGGTTCAATAAAAAATTCAATGATATTAGATAATGTACATTTAATATAAAGTTATAAGAAAAACTATTGAATCCCTATAATTAATTCCTGTACAAATAAAAAAAAATGTTAAATGTAAACTAACTGAATTTAGAGGCTATTTTTTCAATTGCTTGACTAGAATTGATCATCCCTAATTTTTTTGCAAAAGTCTCTATTAGTTTTAATTCCTCAGGTTTAAAACAAACCGGGATTGTTCGTTGGTCTTCCATAGTAATTAACACCATACTAAGGTTTTTATGTGTTTCCAAGAATTACCTTAAAGTGACTATCCTTTTACTCTTACTATTTTAATTCTATCTAGAACTTTCCAATATTCAATTTCCTTTCCTTGAACAATCTTATCTCTAATTTCTTCCTCCACTGCTGATGTTTCGAATACCTCAAAGGTTTCCAGATCCATAATTTGGAGAAGTGAACCCGTTATTGAAACAACCTGTCCACTTCTTTTATCAATAAGAGGAACTTCAACATTGGCTGAAACAGGGGAAACAAGACCGTGTTTGGAGCCATCAAAAACTCCTATAGCAGACACACGAGCTTTAGCTGAACCATGTTTTCCTGGTTTACTATGATCATATGAGACAATTCTACACGGTTCATTATCAATAATAATATAAGAGCCGATTTTTAAACTGCCAAGATCCATGGGTTTACTCATAATAAGTGAAAGAAAAAGAATATTCATATATATTATTTCTCTTTTAATATAAATTAACAGAATAATCTATTTTAACCCTTAGTACTTTTAGCAATATCCCATTTTGATAACATATTATGTTTATAATTTAATTTATAGTAAGGGATGAAAAAATAACAATATAGAGTGGCAATCCCACCATATGGATCAAATAAGAAAGATTTAAAGGTAATTTTAAGACTAGTGACAAAAGACAATTTCTTTGTTTTAAAAGAGGATAATTGTTTATGCCCAAAATTTGCTCTCAAAACTTGAGACAAAAAATCTTCTAAATTTTTTGGTGTTTTGAAATATATTTTTGAGTTATCAACATAAATAACCTTTTTATTCAATTCCAATACCTTCAATTGGAGAAAATAATCAATTGCTATTATATTATCTGATATTATTATTACCTTAGCTAAGTCTTGTCTAATAGCTAAACCTCTACCCATTACCATAAATTGGGTTAGCCCAACTTTTCTTACATTCTGCAACCAAGTTGAAATAAATTTTGTGGCTCTTCCATATATATTAATAATTTCTATAGGTTGCGGGTTCCCAGCACAAAGTCCTATTTCTGAACTAAATCCATTTACAAGATTATATGTTGTTTCTTTTTCTAATATTACATCGGCATCGTATAGAACTAAATAATCTCCTTTTGCCTCTCTAAAAATTTCATTCCATCCAGCCGATGCCCCTCTTCTTTCATGATGGTGGAATAGTCTTATCAAGAATTGAGAATTATTTTTTATAAATTCTTTGATTAAAAAAGGTGTATCATCATCAGAATCATCGGATATAATAATTTCTGTTAGAGAAAATTTGCCTAAATATTGGGATTTAATAGAATTTAATAAATTAGTAATATTTTTTTCTTCATTATAAGAGATAATACCTATAGTTAGAGAATTCATTATATAATTTTCCAAGAAACTTCTTTTATAAATATTCCCATTAATAAAAAACCACTATTTATAATAAATCTATAAATATCATAATAGATTGAAATTGAAGAATTTTCAATCAACAGATAAAATGTCAATAAACTTATAGTACTAATAATAGCAACAAAATTTCATCTCATACATTGTATAACAAAAATTTTATAATTAATTTAATCATTCGGTTAAAAAATAAAATGATTTCTAATAATTTATAATATGAAATTAGTCAAAATAGATACGTGTAAAAATCTCTTCTGTATTCTGCTATTCTTTGTCACTTTATTCAGTATTATAGTTCTCTTTTCCAATGCATATGGTGAACCAGTTCACGTCAATAGTCTATCTAATTCCCCTCATGTACAAGATTTAAACAAAACAACAAATAGTCATTCTCTCTCATCAAATATAATAGATAATAAAAAAGCCAATCAACTTACGGAAAAATTTTTCGCACAAATCAAACAGATTAATGATACAAAAGCTGTCATTGAAGTTTTTCCAATCACTTTCAATGGCACTGTTATAAAGAATGAAACTAATTCTTCTCAATCCGATTTGTTATCTTTACATAAAAATGATACATTTCCTGAAGTAAACAATACTGAATTTTTGCGTCCTCCGCCTCCTATAATTAGCTATATTGAAAATGAAGGTGATCCGATGAATGCTACGAATTTCCTGTTTAAAGATAGTGAAAGCAATACTAGCGAGGAAGAGGATGACGATGAAAGCAGTAGAAATGCTAGCGAGGAAGAGGATGACGATGAAAGCAGTAGAAATGCTAGCGAGGAAGAGGATGACGATGAAAGCAGTAGAAAT
>DATDKD010000058.1:0-3442 GCA_036520175.1 Nitrososphaeraceae archaeon | reverse complement strand
GATCCCTCAAAGATTGATAAACTTACTTCGAAATCTTTTAGAAAATATTCAACTGCATAAATCTATTCATTTAACCATTTTTTAATGAAAATACGAATTCAGATAACGTATTAAATATCCCGAGGATATGTCATAGCCATTAGTCTCGAACGTACAGCTCCTTATCTTGTGCGGGTATAACACTTATTCACCTCTTATGAAGTGGAAAGCAGAACCAGGGAAAAACGTTGCCATAATAGGTCTAGGTGGCTTGGGCCATATAGGTGTAAAAATTGCACATGCACTTGGAGCTGAAGTAACTGTACTGTCATTCACTTAAAAAACAAGAAGATGCCAAGAAAATGGGAGCTAATAACTTTTATTCCACATCGGATCCCAAAACTTTTGAGAAACTTGAGGGATATTTTGACATTATAATTAATACAGTTTCAACTGCATTTAATTTGAACCAATATTTGAATCTGCTTAGACTTGATGGAACAATGGTAGTAGTTGGAGCTCCAGAAAAAGATGCACAGATCAATGCACATTCTTTGATAAGTGCTCGTCGTAACCTTGCTGGTTCTTTAATTGGTGGAATTCTAGAGAGACTCAACAAATGCTTGACTTTCGTAGTAAACACAATATTCAATGTAATATTGAGCTAATTCCAATTCAAAAAGTCAATGAGGCCTATGAACGAATATTGTATAGCGATGTACGATATCGATTTGTAATAGATTTAAAATCTCTGACCAAAAATAAATAACTTTGATGACAATTAACAAACATCCTCATAGTTGTCAAGTAAGGATAAGGATAAATTTCTTGTTTTGTACCTAGTATACATGAATATATATCCTCCAGTAGAACAAAGATTTTCACCTTTTAAATTTTATTCATTAATGAGAAAAAATAATCCTGTTGCCTTTGATGAAAAAAATGAACAATGGGGATTATATTGTTATAGCGATATTGAAAAAATATTAAAAGACCCTAAAAAATTTTCATCTAAATTCGAACCATTTCAAGTACCCCAAGAATATCAGGAAAATCTTAATCGTCCAAGCCTTTTAAATACCGATCCTCCATATCATAGAAAACTGCGTAGTATTGTTGATACATTATTTGTTCCCATAGAAATATCTAAATTAGGACCACGTATTGAAAATATTGCAAATGAGCTAATCGATAACATAATTGAAAAAGATAATACTACAATGGATTTAATAACAGATTTTGCTTATCCATTACCTGCAACTGTAATTGCAGAATTATTGGGAGTACCATCCGAAGATCGGGACACTTTTCGTCAATGGGCAGATAATATAGTTAGTCTTGAAATTACTAGCGATAGTGATATTGATTCCATTAGAAAGGCAGACAAAACTGTAAATGATATGGACATTTATTTTAGTAACTTAATAGAGAAAAAAAAGAAAATGCCAGCTAATGATCTTATTAGTCATATCATTAGAGCAAAAGTAGATGGACAGTCTTTATCTGAAAAAGAAATACTTAGTTTTTGTAGTCTCCTTTTAAATGCAGGACATGTTACTACAGTTAACCTAATAGGAAACTTGATTTTCTCATTACTTGAAAATCCTCAAGAATTTAAACGATTACAAGAAAATAAAAATTCCTTAATTAAACCTGCCATAGAAGAGACTTTACGTTACCGATCACCAGTACAATTATTGTTCCGTATTGCAAATGCTGATATAACTTTGTCTGAAGGAAGTGGAGAAACAGGAGGAGAAAAAAGAGTACAGAATCAAAAAATACAGAAAGGTCAAGGAATTACATTATTTTTGGGTTCTGCAAATCACGATGAATCAATATTTACAGATCCTGAACGATTTGATATTACTCGTAAGAACTTACGTCATTTGGGTTTTGGAAATGGAATCCATTTTTGTTTAGGAGCTCCTTTAGCTAGACTTGAAGGACAAATAGCATTAAGAATAATTCTTGAAAGGTTTGAGAATCTTCAATTCAATTTTGAGAATAGTGATAGACAAGATCTATATACAAAAGTTAGTCCACTCAAAAGTTCTTTTTTACTTGGATTATCACAATTGCCTTTACGTTTCCAATCTAAAAATAGATAATAAAATTTGGACATATACATTTAATTTATTAACTGCTAGAGAATTAATATAATTTTTAAACCCTTATGTTTATAAACTTAAAATGAAAATAATATCTTGATTAAATTTCTTAAACCTTAATTAAATAGCATTTATCTAATTCTTTAGATTTCTTTAATCCTTAATTATATTCTAAAAGTATAAACTGCCTAACTATCGCTTAGAGGTTCGAATCGATCCTGGCGCGACTCTAGTAGTTAACAGATAGAGATCTTTAAGTGAATGATTATATTAGAATTTATAAGATTTGAGAGAAAAATTTTGTAATTCCTAAATTATTTATATTCCACCACTACTATCTGACTTTTTAATCTCTATCGTAACTTTGTCTCCTACTCTTAAGCCCGAATCATCATATTCTCGTATACTTAATTTGAATGTAGGTGAATTATTTAAATCTCCACCACCACCAAACATCTTTGGTAAGTTTTTCATTAAATCTTCTGGCGAGTTAAAAGCCATACCAGTACCTCCAAATGGCGATTGCTGTTGATTTCCTTTTCTAAGAGTTTTAGGATCAGTAAATACAACATAAACAAAAGGGATGTTTTCATCTTGAGAAGCCTCAATTTTTGATACTACAAATTCATTCTTCATAAATAATATATTTTTCATTTTACTCTTATAATTCTTGGTTTGTAAATTGTCTTAACCAGATACAATAAAGAATTGAGGTTATAAATGAAGGTTAATCTTCTTTTTCCTTTTGTATAGGTGGGAATTCACTTGGATGAACATGTGATTTTATATGTTCATAGCAATAATCAAGTGAACAAATAGGACATTTATTAGTTGGTTGATTACGACAATTAGGTATTGCGCAAACTACTAATCCTCCTCTCAAAGCGTTATCATCACCTCTCAATCTATTAGGATCGACTACTACTCCCATATAGAAATAATATATTGTTAAAATAGAATATTAACTTTAACTGAAGTAAAATGATGGCCCCAAGTGAGTCCCACTCTCGGTTCTCCCCTCTAGTAGTTATAGTATCAAGGTAAATAGGAGTATAAGAAATAGAAGAATTTCTCTAGAAATTTCAAGAAATCATACTAAATATTGTAAAGTTTATATATCCATCTAGCGATGAATAATTTGCAATCAGTATTTAAATAAGATCGTTATTACACGGTTGACTGTTTGAATATTAATACCAAAACACAAGTCGTAGTTCAGTACGAAGTTAATTTGTTATTACACATAATTGATTAGTTGAACTTTGAAATCATTGCATCTGGTAGAATAAAATCGACCATTTGCGTGCATACCTTGTGTTAAACTTCAGTTTTTGATGATGATATTTTAACAA
>DATDKD010000057.1:0-2494 GCA_036520175.1 Nitrososphaeraceae archaeon | reverse complement strand
CATATTATAATTCAAATAAACATAAAAAATTAAAAACAAAACTAATGACCTATTGCCATTATCCTCTAACTCCTAGATTGATCCATCAAGGATCTTATAAAAAATTTTTATCCAAATTTTTACAGAATAGTTCCCTTTATCAAGATCATCACTTCCATTTGAAAGAAAAAGAATTACTATACAGAATATTATCAACTTATGATCTTATGATGAGGAATACAATTATTGTAACAAATTCTCAGTTTAGTAAGCAGGCAATAGAAAATGACTACGGAAAAGTCGTTTTATCTATATTAAGTCCACCTGTTGATGTTGAAACTTATAGGAAGATTGCTTTAAGTAATCCAGCGAGAGAAAATACAATCATTGTTATCTCAAGGTATAGTCCAGATAAAAAAATAGAAACAGCTATAAAAATAGCTCGAATCTTATACAACGTCTATAAAAATTTTAAAATGATTATTATTGGGAATATACTCAGAGATAACTATGAATATTATAGATATTTATACAGTCTAATAAGCCTGTATAGACTAAATGAGAATGTAAAATTACACTTAAACGTTCCACTTAATGATGTTTTAAAATTGATGGCAAGGTCAAAGATTTTATTACATCCAACGTTCGAGGAACCATTTGGTATATCTGTAGCAGAAGGGATGAGTGCTGGATTAATTCCAGTTGTTCCATTCAAAGGCGGTAATACTGAATTTGTTCCAACGCGGTTCCATTTTAAAACAGAAGAAGAGGCCGTAAAAATAATAATTGAGGCAATGAAAATATCAGGTGAGGACAGATTAAAACTCAGTAAATTCCCAGATATTTTTTCAATAAACAACTTTAAAACTAACTTAAAAAAAATAATAGATAATACGTTAGAAAAGGAACTAGCTATATCATCGCCGCAAATTAAAAATAAGAATATAATAAATAGAAAATAGTTAATTATTTTTCATCCAAAAAATTGAATGAAAATTTGAATTATTAATAAAAGAATTCAACAGTTATGAGAGATGACAAGTCAGTAGAGGTATAAGGTTATTGGAAGAAATTATTATGAATTAACAATATTCAAATTCCCTAATGTAAATCAATGTGGTTATCGAGAACTATCTTCATTAGTAAATCTAAACGAATAGCGGGACTCGAGATAAACCTCTTGTCTTGACTTGTATTGGTGAATGATGATTCTTTCATATAATACAATTGGAAAAATCATAGTTATAATTAAAATGTAATTCTTTCTCTTTCCTTTATAGTAAAAAATTGATTGCGAAAAATATAATTTAAGACCCCTTTTTTATATTTTTAGCTTTGGAAAACTAATATTTCGAATAATAACTGACTTATTACATAGGAAAATCAAGTGGCTTAGTGAGTATTATTGTGATTAATTGGTTAGTTATTTATTAAAGTAGTATGATTTGTCACCATGGTACGGATACAAAATTCAATAAATCTTTAGTTCAAACTCATAAGTAAAGGAAGTTGGAGCTAAAATCATAAGGGGAATTGTTTTAAATTTCACTTCTAATACAAAAACACATTGCAATATTTACTATTTAGAAAAAAATCTCTACAAGTTATATAAAACTTTCAGGTTTGTAAATTTAATAATAATAATAATAATAATAATAGTAAAATTATTAATACAATAATTGGTAATTAAATTTTAATATAGTGATAATATAATATTCTGGATCTCTAGATGTTTTTGCGAGTAAAAATATCTAAAATGAGAAGTAAATATTCAGCAGCTAAAAGATGGATATGGTTAATTTAGCACTGGAATTAAATATCAGTCCTATCAATACATATGATATTTGGTTAATGCTCATTTTTGTAAGAATATAGAGGTTGATAAATATTTAATTCGCTATTATGATATCTTTACTTGTAGTGCGGATCGACCTACTATTCTACTTTTACATGGATTAGGCGGCTCAGCCGACAGATGGACAAAAATCATTCCATCTCTCTCCTCAAAATATAGATTAATTATTCCTGATATTGTTGGATTCGGATATAGTGAGAAGCCACATGTAGAATATACCGTAGATTTTTTTATTAATTTCTTAAAAAACTTTCTAAATTTATTAAATGTAACTGATGTTATTATTATAGGATCATCCTTTGGAGGATTACTTGCATTAGAATTTGCTATAAAATATAGCAATATGGTTAAAAAATTAATTCTAATATCTCCAGCTGGTATGATGAGATATGTTTCCGCCACTTTAAAACATTATATCTCTGCTGCATTATATCCAACCTATGAAAATGTTTTAAGGGCATATAAAGAAATGGTGTATGATTCAACAAATGCTACTGAGGAATCTATTCTCGATTTCATTAATAGGATGAACTTACAGAATTCAAAATATGCATTTATGTCTACTTTAATGGGATTTAATGATCATCCAAATTTGAAGGATCGATTAAAAATTGATATACCTACTTTAATAATTTGGGGAAGATATGATAAATTAATCCC
>DATDKD010000056.1:0-4755 GCA_036520175.1 Nitrososphaeraceae archaeon | reverse complement strand
CTACAACGAATTAGGTTTTTAGTTATCTATAAAAGTGACCAAATCGATATTAGATAATTTTCAGTATGAATGATGAGAGAAAGTATCCCAAATGTACTTGAAAGAAATTAATCTTAATTTACTATGTATTTGTTTTGTTACCTTTTTTGTTGCTTATTCTTTTTTGTTACTTAATCCGACATATGTGTTCGCTAAAAATGCCCAACATAATCCTTTTCATGCAATTGCTGACTATAATATTGTAGCAGTAGGAGACTTTAGTTGTAGTGAAGATGCAAAAAATACCGTTAGGAATATAATAAAAACGGATCCTGAAATATTATTAGGTTTAGGAGATTATTCTTATGAAAAAAGTGCGACATGTTGGGAGGACATTGTAGGAGGAATAGATCCTCAAAAAATGAAAATTTCGTTTGGCAACCATGAATTTGAAGACAAATCATTAGTAAAACAGTATATGGAATATACTAATCTTGATAAGCAATATTATTCCTTTGATTATAAGAATGTACATTTTATCTCTATGGCTACAGAAACACCATATGACCAAGGATCAGAACAATTTGAATTTGTTAATCATGATTTAATGAAGACAAAAACAAATCCTTCAATAGACTGGATAATTGTTTACTACCATCAACCGATGTATACCTCACAGACTCATCATGAAGGTTTGGAAGACTTAAGGGATCTGTACCATGGTATTTTCAATGAATATGGTGTGGATTTAGTATTACAAGGACATATCCATAATTATCAGAGAACATATCCTTTAATATATGATAGAGAGAACCCTTCAAATCCTATAATTACACAAAGTGCAATATTAGATAATGGACATAATGAAGAAAAAAATGTTTATGTGGAAGCTGAAGGCACCATTTTTGCCATAGTTGGTACTGGTGGACAGGAATTACATGGATTAGATGCTCAAGCTTATTTCACTGCAAGCCAATTAGAAGATCATGGATTTTTGGAATTAAAAACAACAAACGATGGGAAAATTCTTGTTGGACAATTTTATTCTAATGATGGTAGTATAATTAAAGACGAATTTAGTATCGAAAAATCATCATCATCTGTTGATAAAACTTTTGATGACAATATCTCAAATAATAACCCATATCACTTGAAAGAAATTGCATATAAAAAATAAATAGGAACCAATTAACTTTTTTATCACTTATATGACTGATGATAATTTCATTTCACATATATAGACATATTTTACTTATCTATAAAAGTAAACTTTCAATCCTTGCAAAGAATAAATTTTTAGAGATATGTAAACGTCTTTTACAAAATCTTAAAAATTCTTCAATCCTTTAATCTTCTCTGTTCATTTCATTATTAACTATATCCTGAATTTCTTTCCTAGGTCTCATAATTTATATGGTTTTGCGATAAAGCCCAACCTTATTTTTTATCTAGATGTTGAACCTAAAGAACTTTTAAGAAGAGTATTTGCTAAAAACATGACGCTTGATTAATATGAATCCGGAGAGGATCTGGGACTTTCTGATGATGTTTTAGAATCTTCCTTACTGTATCAGCAGAAAATTAAACAAGAATTTATTAGATGCAAAAAAGTTATGGAATTATTCCAATAAATGGTAATAGATCAATAGAGAATATTAACTTAGATTTACAAAAAAAAATTGACCAATTTTTAGCTCAACAATAGGTACTAATTATTAAACTTGTATAAAGTATTTTAATATATTATATATTAAACATTATTTTTTAAATTGAAAAGCGAATGTAGTTGGCTCTTTATTATTTGTATCATGAATAAATTGCATTCTTAATAATTTGCCATATATAACTATATCTCTGGACATATTTTCAATACGTAGCAGCAATTTAGGACTACTAATATTATAATGTTCATCAAGATCATATTCGGTATTTATGGATAGACCATAAGGCAAACTCCAACCATAACATTGACGTATAGCAGTTCTCATATGGTCCATAACAGTCAATCCTTTTTCATGAGAAGATACTATATATCCAAAGATTTTTCCTGAAAATTCATACCAGTAATAATCTAAAAAATTTTTCATTCCTCCAGACATTGATCCATGATAGTCAGGTGTAGATAGAATAAATGCATCAGCATTTATTATCTGATCATTTATTTTTTTAAGGTCTTCAGAAATTTCCTTTGGTTTATTAGGATTAAAAATAGGAAAATTTACTTTACTCAATTCTATTATGCTTGTGTTTGCTCCATATCTTTGTGATTTATCTAAAACCATTTTTAATATTTTATTACTTGAAGAATTTTTTCGTAAACTAGAACCTATACCTAAAAGCTTAAACCCTGTTATTTTTTTATTAATTAAATTTATCAGAGATTCATCTATTTCCATTTTTTTACTTTTCCTGTTCTCTTTAATTTATTCTTTAAAGCTTTCATTAAATGGATATATTTATTTAGTTTCTATATCGTCCTTTACTACTGGATATATATAATATTAATAAAATTAATTTAACAGATATTTATTTTCTTTTTGTTTTTACACCCCCTTTTCAGATTTTTAAAATGTTGCGGATCCGCTTTTTGCCATAATTTATAATTAAATAATTATTTCAACAATTTCTTCTTTACTTGTAATTTTACAATAGTTAGAAAAAAGCAATTTGTTTTGTTTTACAAGTTGTTTATTATAAAAGGATGGATTATTATATTGAAACCAAAATATGATTTCAAACCTAGTCCCTTTTACCAGCAGGAAATAGATAATAACAACTTGTCAATATTCTATGAATAGAACATTTAGAATAATTCTAATCTATAGACTATATGGATCTATATTAAAACTATATGATACTTAAAAAAATATCATAATATCATAGATATTAGAGAGGCGTAACATTCCACACGAATTTGAGAAAGTATAATGATAATGATTCTCTTATTCCATTAACAAAATTATCGAAATTTGACCCTATCTTCAAATTGATAATTATTGGAGCAGCAGCCTATACCTTAGTCATGTTAGCCTTAATACTTTTTGCAGTTGGAGAGGGATCAAAGGAAATCTTTCAAGATGAGGGATTAAACTTTTTAACTAATACTGATTGGAATGCAGTACCTGGTAGAGAATCATTTGGAGCTTTGCCGTATATTATAGGAACTTTGGTTTGCTCAGGTATTGCAATGGCAATTGGCGTTCCTATTAGTTTAGGTATAGCTATATTTCTATCGGAAATAGCAGGTTCAAAATTAAAAACTTCTTTATCATTCATTATTGAACTTTTAGCCGCAGTTCCAAGTATAATATATGGTTTCTGGGCTTTGTTTGTTTTTAGATTTTGGATTATGGATTTTGTAGAAAAACCTTTACACAATTTATTTGGTGATTCTTTACCATTTTTTGCTAAAACACCTTTTGGTCTAGATGTATTTACCGCTGGTATAGTTCTTGCTATAATGATAATTCCAATAATTTCTTCTATTACTAGAGAATTATTACTTGTTGTACCTAATTCTCAAAGAGAAGCTGCATATAGTTTGGGTGCAACTAGATGGGAGGCTATTAAAATTGCTGTATTACCTTATGCTAAATCTGGGATCTTAGGTGCTAGTATAATTGGACTGGGAAGAGCTATAGGTGAAACGATGTTAGTTACTTTAATAATAGGTAATGCAACTGGATTAAATGCTATTCCAAGTTCTCTTTTCTCACAAAGTCAAACTTTGTCTAGTTTAATAGCAAATGAATTTAATGAAGCTGCATCAGAATTACATCTTTCTGCACTTATTGGTCTTGGAGCTGTTCTACTTTTGCTTACAATGATAATAAATGTAGTAGCCCGACTTTTAGTCTACAAGATGGTAAAAACTTCTAATCCGGGAGGAAGAATATAACACACATGTCATCCAAAACCAAGAACGAAAATAATCATTATATCAAGAGACGAAAGAACATTCAGGAAATGATGTCAAAAACATCTAATAGAAAAATATATGTCAACAAATTAGTAACAATTTTGTGTATAGGTTGTATTATTCTTGCTGTAATTCCTCTTGGTAGTATTCTTTTCGAGGTTTTTAAAAATGGTTCTTCTGCTATTAGTTTTGAATTTCTTACTCAAAAACCTGGTTCAATTGGGTCTGGTAAAGGAGGTATAGGCCCAGCTATCCAAGGGACTTTAATCGTAGTAAGTTCCGCATCTATTATTGCTGTACCTGTAGGGGTTTTTGCTGGAATTTATCTATCCGAATATGCAAAAAGCAATAATAAATTTGCCTTTGCTGTACGCTTTTTTGCTGATGTTTTAACAGGCTTACCTTCAATTATAGTTGGTATTGTAAGTTATGTAATAATAGTTATTTCTATTGGTTCTTTTTCTGTTATAGCAGGAGCCTTTTCATTATCTTTAATAATGATTCCACTTGTTACTCGAATAACTGAAGAAAGCCTTAAAATGGTGCCAGATTCTATTAGAGAGGCGGCTCACTCACTGGGAGCCCCAAAATGGAAAATTACTATATTTATAGTACTAAAGACAGCAACCAGTGGAGTTCTAACTGGAATAGTATTATCTATAGCAAGAATTGCGGGAGAAACTGCTCCATTAATTATGACCATACTAGGAACAAGTTTATACTTTTCATCATTTACTGGACCTGTGGATGCACTTCCATTAAGAATATGGAGGTTGGCATCTTTACCCTATGAATCTGCTCATGCTCATGGATGGGGTGCTGCTATGATTTTGATTCTTCTTATTTTAGGATTAAAC
>DATDKD010000055.1:0-15198 GCA_036520175.1 Nitrososphaeraceae archaeon | reverse complement strand
TAGTATTAGTGTTGTCTGTGTTGAATTTAGTTCTATTTGTGTTTGTTTCATTAATTTTATCTTCTTTTGTTGACATATTAATAAATACGTTACCAGGGTATATAAAAAAATGTAAAGATATCTGTGCATAATCATGTTTGGTTGATAGAATCATCTTATTTTTATACAATATGACTAGTAAAGCTTTTTGTGATTCTAGACAAACGATATTTATTAACTTTGAATTTAATTCTTTTTTGTCCAGGATTAAATACAACACCCCTCCTTCATATGTCCATATAAAATGTAATAATAGGTAGATTTGGGGATTTTCAACAAGAAAAAAACCTCTGGATTTGAATTCTATCTCTAAATCATTTCTATCTTTTAATAAGATAGTAGGAGCATTCGAGATTATATCTCTATTATATCTATTTATTTCACAGTTGTGAATATAATTTATTTTTAATTGTCATAGCCGAATTATTGTGAATTCTGACTGGCTGGCTGGCTCAATGATTATGTTCCGACTATGACAATTTGAATCGTTCTGGTTGATAGATGATAATGGACTTGATGACTTGATGACTTGTAATTATATTTTTAATATTCTTTATTAATGAATTTTTGTAAACTTAATGTGAGATTTTAACTAACGATATGTATTTTAATTATTTATTACTACGAAGTAATACCAGGATATTTATGACTCGTTTTGTATTTTGTCTATGATAGGAGGGCTATCTATCATTTGGAGTTGTCTCGCATTGGGTAATCAATCCCTTTGTAACCTTTTTCCAAGGCAAAGAGGTCTCAGACAGTTGCTTTGCTCTTTCTTTTTGATACTGTAAAAAACTAATTATATAACTTAATTTTCAGTTTGTATTCCCTTTTTTGTTTTTTCTACAAATTTATTATACTCAAGTTCAATACTTAGTTCTGTAGTTTCAAATGGTATGCAATGAAATCAATGAATCTTTTGTAGTATTTTTAGCGAATTCAGGTTTTTAATTGCACATTTGAATAGTATATTTTTGTATAGTTTAGTAAAAGAACAATAATAATAATAAAAATATAGTATAAAATTAACCTACTTGGATATAATATAATGGTCAATTATTTCTAAATCGTTTTTACTTTTATCCTTCTTACAAGTTGACATTTCATATATTGTAAAATCTCCTTCTTCTAAATCACTTTCTTTTAATTTTTGTTCTTTGCATTTGTATCCTATATCATAATATTTTGCATCTAATTCTTTCCCTTTAATCTCAATACTAAGAAATCCAAACCCATTATGCTGTTTTACTACATAATCAGGTTGATTTAAAAATATGTGACTACTTCTACCTCCTAAACCTATAACTGAGAAAATTGATCCTTCCGGATTCAAAAATTTATTTGGGTTATTTGATTCATCTACAATTGGCTTGCTAATATTCTGAGGATTAAATTGAAGAGGTAAAGTTCTATCATACATATGATTATGACCTTGCAATACTATATCAACACCATATTTATCAAATAGAGGTTGATATTTTTCTCTCATTATATATTCTTGACTATGGCTAGTAAGTGAAGAATAAAATGGCTTGTGAAACATAACAACGATCCAATCAAGATAGGGGTTATTATTAGCCTTCTTTAGATCATTTACAACAAATTTATATTGTTCTGTTTCTAATGGAATATCTTCAACAACCACTTCATCATTTAATAAATAAAACGGGGGTATTTCGGCCTTTATATTATGACTGTCTAATAGATCTTTAAGTGTTGTAGCATAATATTTTGCATTTGGTTTATTGCTTTCTTCATCTTTATTGTTATAATTATTCTCTTCCTTTTCATCTTCATCCAATATTTTAAAAATATCAAGTGAAAATTCTAATTGTGTATCTAATACTAAAAAGTGTACATTTCCATAATCAAATGAATAATATGAATTTTGTAAGTTATAATGTTTTAAAAGAGAATCTTTTAATTCTTTAGAACCTCCTTTTGCTTTTTCTTCATAATCTTCATGATTACCTATAGCAATTTTAATTTTTGAATTTAATCCTTTAGTCATACTATACCAACAATCCATAGTCGGTTCATATGATAAATCTCCTAAAACCAAGAAAATATCTGGTTTTTGCAATTCAATTTGGTTAATATTATTTTGGGCTACAGGTCGACAACCAAAATCACCAGCAGCAACAATTTTTATTTTTTGTTCATTTAAAGTTTTATTTTGATTTTGACTAAAAGAAGTTTTATTGTTATAATTATTATTCTCACTTATATTAATGAAATTTTTCTTTACAGTATTAGTAAGACTATTTTCATTTGTAGGCTCAATAGATTTATTACTTGTAGAGGAAACATCAGAAAAAGTTAAAGTTTGTAAACAAAGAAGAAAAAATAAAATACTAAAAATAAAGGAAAATTTTAAAAATTCGCTCCATTTAAATTCTAAATGCATCTTGTTATCTTTTTTAACTGAAGGTAAAAAACTTTATTCTATTTCTCTATTGATAAAACATTTTAATAATATTATAAATATTTTTATAAGCATAATATAGTATATAATTCTCCAAACTATTATTCTCATCATCTATCTTATATTGCAAAATCCTTGTAAAACAATTTTGTCCTATTCTGATCTATTTTCAAGTTGTTATTTTTATATAATTTTCTCTCGTTTAATATTATCCGATTATGAAATAAGGTCATATTGATTTTCATATTCAAGTTTTAAACCAGCCATACAGTAGAAAATGACCTTGTATATTTTTCCTATAATTTTTCTACCTTTGTTATTCATTTGTTTTGAATTTATCTTTACTATAAATAACATAAAATTAAGCACTAATATTATTGTTTTAGCGAAATTAATCACTAAATTTCAAAAGAATGAAAGGAAGAATTATATTCCAATAAATATAGAGGATTCTCCACAAATAATAAAGATGTGTTGTTGTTCTTCATTGCATAAAATGGATTTTATGGTAAAAAATATACACAAACGCTGGAGTATAATTGACTAATAATAATACAATTAATCTTTAGTTTAAACCTGAATGATAGTAGATTATGATTTTCTTAATCTGATTTATTAATCTATTAAGCTTTAATAAATAAAAAAAAGATAATGCAGTTTTATAGTTTATTTTACAAAATATATATAGTGGGAAACAACAGCATAATGGAAAAAGATATAGAAAATTTTCATAGACTTGAAAGATCTAAAGATCTTGATATATTATTAGATAGAATAGGTGATTCACAATTTGTATTACTAGGTGAAGCATCTCATGGTACTTCTGAATTTTATAGATGGCGGACTGAGATTACTAAGCGTCTTATAAATGAAAAAGGATTTTCTTTTATAGCAGTAGAAGGTGATTGGCCGGATTGCTATAAGGTTAATAGTTATATCAAAGGATTTCCTGACTCTGGTAAAAATTCATACGATATTTTACATTCCTTTAATCGTTGGCCTACATGGATGTGGGCAAATAAAGAGATGGTAGAATTGATGGAATGGCTTAAATTATATAACGGTAAACAACAACATCAACAAGAACAAAAAAATAAGTCATTTACTTCTAATTCCAATAAAAAAATTGTTGGATTTTATGGTCTTGATCTTTATAGTCTATGGGAATCTATGGAAGCAATCTTACAATATCTAAAAAAAGTTGATCCCAATGCAATAAAAGATGCTATTGAAGCCTACAACTGCTTTGAGCCTTACGGAAAAGATGTAGAAAATTATGCTAGGGCAACTGCATTTGTTCCTGAAAATTGTGAAGATGAAGTTATTGAAATGCTAACATCTTTGCGTAGCAAGATGGATGTTTATAGTAAAAAAGATCATGGAAATAGAGATGAAGAATATTTTAATGCAGAACAAAATGCCATTACAGCAAAGAGTGCAGAACTATATTACCGTACCATGATTAAAGGTGACGTAAATTCATGGAATATACGTGATACTCATATGATGGATACCCTTGAACGCTTAATATCATTTCATGGTGAAGATAACTCAAAAGCAATAATTTGGGCTCATAATACACATATTGGAGATGCAAGGGCAACAGATATGTCTAAAGACAATATGATTAATTTAGGACAATTAGTACGTGAACGAAAAAATAATAATAATACAGTATTGGTTGGATTTGGAACATATAACGGAACCGTAATAGCTGCAAAAAGATGGGGAGATAAAATGGAAGAAATGAAAGTACCAGCTGCAACATATGGAAGTTGGGATCATATCCTTCATAATCTCGAGAACGATTCTATTGCTAGTTCTTATACTAATGACAAACTAATTATTTTCACTCGTGATGATGATTGTAATATTGATAACAAAATAAATGATAATAGCAGTAATAAAATAAATAATGATAAATGGAGAGGTCAAAGAGCAATAGGTGTTGTATACAATCCACAATACGAAAAATATGGAAATTATGTTCCAACTCTCTTGCATTTAAGATATGATACTTTTTTATTTATTGATGAAACTCATGCATTACATCCTTTACATATATCGACTATAGATGATAAAGATTTTCCGGAAACTTTCCCTACTGGTATATAGCAAAAAAACTAAAAGAAAGAAGAAGAATTAATATTTTTATTATAATTTTAATTTTTATTTTTATAGTTGATAGTATTCATTATAATACAATTACAATTAATAGTGATAGTTATAATATTAGAGGTAAAAGAAGAGTATCGGTTAATAAATAATACCAATGGCATCATTTGGAAGTTTTAAAGATATTAGTTTCAATAAATACAAATAATCTAATAGAGCATGCTAAAAATAATATAAGTAAAAAGACTGAATAGTAGCAGTAGCAGTAGTAGTAAAAGTTAAGACTGAATAAAATATTGGCAAGGATATAAATACAATTTGTTCCTCATAAAGAAGTAATGAGTAACAACACTATAAATGAAGATACTTGTTATTACGCAACTTATTCCAAAATAAAAGGTAATCTAACAGAGAAAGAATGTTCTAATCCTGCTACAAGACATATTGAAAATAAGACTACTTCTCAAGAATTTCCTGTATGTGAAGAACATTATCAACTGGTATCAAAGGAATCAGAATCTTAAATACAAAATCCTAAATATTGCTATCATTAGGTATTCTTGATTTTAGCATTCATCAATAAGAAGATCAATATATAGAAAAATTATCAAGTAAAAATGTCCTTATTATCCGTTATAGTCTCTGGCATATCTAGACCTATAAATCCCCAGGATCGTGTTGGTTTAGGCTATGTCTTCTTTTACCAAAAAGTTATCCTCAATTATTAAATATTTTATTTGCTAATTTATTCATACAGAAGGAGGGATGTAAATCTCAAATACTGTATAGATGTTGAGATTGCTGATTTACCTCATCGTCTCAACATCTATTTTTCCATGTTATATAGTTAATAAGAAAATATTTGTTGGAAATTTTTTGTTATTTAATAACTTTTTTTCTATTAGTATCCATACTTTTGAGGATTTTGGTCAAACTCTCTTTTACATTGTTCTCTACATAAATACACTTTTTGTCCATTTACTTCGGAAGTATATTGTGCTTTTGATTCATCTACATTCATTCCACATACTGGATCTTTTGCCATTTTAAGTAATTATACATCACAGAATTTAAGAATTTATAAAATTACTAATAAATATATTATTATTGTTGTTAAAATATTATGATTGACAAATGTGAATACAAATTAATCATAAAATATCAAATCTAATCGATAAATATTATGATTTAATCCAATAAGAATGGAAAATGATAAAGATATAAAAATTGAAACTGATGAGGAAGTAGAATTAGATAGAAGCAGAAAAAAGCGAAGGATGAGTTTTAGATTAAGTTTATTTATTAATCAATATAATATTTCTTTCAACATGTTTCCATATACCTACCAATTGTACGCTAATAGTATGTAAGATATAGAATATAATGTAGAATATAATGCCATGCTAGTTAATCCATAACTTAAATAGATTGACTTTATTTACTTAATAAAGCCAGAAATATAGTATTTGAATGAGAATGCACAACTTAATCAGATCCTTTGGTAAACTCAAATCGTTGTCTTTGTAGTTAAGCAAAGGTAATGTATGTTATAGTCGGCACTCCCGCTGGTTACAGTATTTAAGTCAATAAGTATTCCTGTTTTAGTCATTAAAAATACGATTTTTATAAATAACAAATCAAAAGAAGACAATATACAAGAGATAGTAATGCAGTTATGCTCTTATTCAGCTTTATAGAAATCACAAATATGTATCACAGAGAATTAACTGGAGAACAAAAAGTAAAAGTTTCAGAGCTGCTATCATCGGTTATAATAGATAAACAACATTCTCATGAGCGAGATCTTCGTAATGCTTCGGTAGTTCTATATGAGCTTAACAGATTGGGCTTTACAATTGTGGACTTGGATATAGATGAAATACTAAGTATATCAGACGAAAACTATTCAAGTACAATCAAGCAACAACTGAAATACATGGCTAATTCTTATTCAAGACTTGTTGAGGGTATGAAAAATACTGATGAAAGTGATATTTTAATAAAGAAGGTAGATTCAATTTTTAAGTCTTGAATATTTCTAGTAAAGAAAAATAATATTCTTTCTATTTTTGTTTTATGTAATACTGTTATTCTCCTAAAGTTAAAAGTTCCCAAGATATATTAATACATAATTTTCTAAAATATACATTTCAATTAGTATACCAAAATAAATATCGTGAGATAGCAGTATTAGCGAAATTCCTATATCTTGCATTATCATTCCTGGATAAATCATTTTTTTTCGTTCTACTATATCACTAAAAGGACCTGTAGCAAGTTGGAGAAAGACCCAAACTCCAGGATCTAATGTTTTTAAAAATGTAGTATCATTTACACTTATTCCAAAGGATACAAAATAAAGGGTAAACAATCCCCACGATACACCAAATACTAAATTATTAACTACTCCTGCTTGACTCTCTGCTAAAAAAGAACGATTCTTCCACGATGTTTCAAGGAATACTTCCCTAAAGTTTAAATTTTTATTTTTGTTTTTAAGTATGACTCAATATATATTGTTTGTTTTTTTTATCATCTCTTTTCTCATCTTTTTGATATTTTTTTATTTCTAATTTGGTAAATTCTTTGGTGTCTTTAACTAATAATAAAGAAATTAAAAATCCAACTATTGGAAATATAATTCCAAGGTAAAATGGATAAGCTTTAATCCATAAATGGCGGCAATATAACCAGTTAAAAAACCTACTAAAGCAACTGATACATATCCAGCAAATTCATTAAGGCCTAATGCTAATCCTCGCTGTTGCGTTCCCACTAACTCAATTTTTATATTGACAGTCATTGACCAAGCCAATCCTTGGTTTATCCCGAGTAATACATTAGCAAATAAAATCCAATTCCAGTTTGGAGCAAATAATAAAATAAAAGGGACTGGTATTCCAACTAACCACCCTAAAACTAAAACATTTTTTCTTCCGAATTTATCAGAAATATTACCTGCAAATAGGTTAAGGATAGATTTAACTAAGCCAAAACTGGCAATGAAAGACAATATTAATGTATTAGACTGCAAGTCAAATTCTTCTTTTCCTAAATTGGGAATTATTTTTTTTTAATTCATGTATTCTTTGAGTCAAATGTAATTCATAGGCTCTATATACGCGTAGTATTTGTTCTAGTCCAAGCTTTATAAGATACTTAGTAAACATTAGGATAAAGTATTTAACTGCATTAATAATATTAGCATAGGCTAACATTTATTATCTAGACTAACAATTATTATTTATATGTCGAGATCTAAAATAATATTAATTGCTATACTTTTAACCGGTAGTCTAACTACAGCTTTTGCTATTTCTTTTCTTAGTGGAGTTTCAGTTGTTGCACAAAATAATAATAATGCGTACTCAAAGGAGGAAGAAAAAACAACGACAAAGGAAACAATAGTTACTGGTGGGCATGGTACTGGATACAATACAGTTAGAACGACAGGTGATGTTTTAGATTCAATCAATGCAGACGAAAGAACTGATCTAACTATAGATCCAATGAAATATCTAAGAGAGTTCAATTACGGGAAAGTATCGACAACAGACAACGGAATCAGATTACACGAATTTACTATAATAGCTCAAGACAAGAATCTTGAAGTATCACCAGGTGTATTTATGGATGCATGGACGTTTAATGGAACAATTCCAGGTCCAACAATTAGAGCAACCGAAGGTGATCTAGTTAAAATCAATTTCATAAATAATGGATCAAAACCTCATACTATGCATTTCCATGGCATTCATCAATCTCAAATGGATGGAGTATTTGAAATTATTGCTCCAGGTGGAAGCTTCACTTATAAATTTACAGCTGAACCATTTGGTCTGTTTCTTTACCACTGTCATATGCAGCCTTTAGAAGAGCATATATCGAAGGGTCTTTATGGTGTTTATATTGTTGATCCAAAAACTCCAAGACCACCAGCAGATGAAATGGTTATGGTGATGAATGGATACGATAATGACTTTGATACTGAAAATAACTTTTACACAGTAAATGGAATTCCAAATTATTACATGCATCATCCTATCCAAATTGAAAAGGACAAATTGATACGAGTATATTTGGTTAATATACTAGAATTTGATCAAATAAATAATTTTCATCTACATGCAAATCTATTTCATCTATATAGAACTGGAACTAGCTTGACGCCTAATGAGTATACAGATATGATAACATTTAGTCAGGGTGAAAGAGCAATACTAGAATTCTCCTACAAGTATCCCGGTCCCTATATGTTCCATGCTCACAAGACAGAATTTGCAGAGAAAGGATGGACCGGCTTGTTCTTGGTTAAAGAAGATCAGTCTCAGTCAGATGTAACTGCCTTTAAAAAAGGTGAAAATGCTGTCTATCCACCTGAGATAGGTAACAATACTTTCACTACACAAACTAAAACAAAAGATTCTCAATCTGCAGCAGTTGTTAGTTATGGAGAAGCTTCACCAGGAGGCAGTTAATAGAAATGGAATCTGAGGAGAATAGCATCGATAGAAATAACAGGAAGACGAGTCGAAAAAAAATGATCGTTATCGCATTAATTCCATTAATAGTACTGTCTGGAATGCTTGTATTTCTTCTTGGTCCTGGTATGTCGATATTAAACATAGGAATACCTTTGCCTGAAATCACAATAGAAAAGATAGAATTCCAAAATGATAAAATTGTAGCATTTATCCGTAATACTGGTCCAGAAGGAGTAGAAGTTGCGCAAGCCGATATTAATGATCGGATGATTCCAGCTGCAATAGAACCAAGCAAAACATTGTCCAGACTGGCAGAAGCAAAGGTTATAGTACCTTTTTCTTGGATTGCAGGTGTACCATATGAGGTTGGAATAACTAGTTCTGATGGTACAAGGTTTAGCAAGAGTGTTGAGGCTGCTGCATTAGCACCAACTCCAAATGTTCAACAAGCATCATACTTTGCAATTATTGGTATATATGTAGGAGTTATACCTGTACTGATAGGTCTTCTCTGGTTTCCATTTATAAAAAGACTTGGAATGAACAAGTACAAATTCTTCCTTAGTCTTACTGCAGGATTGCTTGTCTTCTTGGGAATAGATGCCCTAATAGAAAGCAATGGAATTGTAGCAGAAAATATTGCAGGAGCTTTTAATGGTCAAGTGTTGATTGTTATGATCACAATCATTACGTTCTTGGTCTTGCTATATACATCTGAAAAACTTGTTGATCGAGCCATAATGAAATCGGATGCCAATAGCTCGAAACCTAACTTGGTAACATATTCTTCTTCCTCTTCCTCTTCTTCTAAGACGAAAGATCCTCAAAAACAACAACAACAACAACAGCAACAGCAACAACAATTAGCAAAACCTTTCGCTATAGCAATGATGATCGCAATAGGAATTGGATTACATAACTTTGGAGAAGGTCTGGCAATAGGTGCTGCTGTTCTATTAGGAGAAGTAGCCCTCAGTACTTTTCTAATAGTTGGATTTACATTACACAATACTACTGAAGGATTGGCAATAGTAGCACCAATGGCAAAAAGCGGTGGCAAAGTCACAATACGAAAGCTGATAGTAATGGGTTTGATAGCTGGTGTTCCAACAATAATAGGAGCATGGATTGGAGGGTTTCTCTATTCTCCTATTGCTGCAATAATATTCTTGTCAATAGGTGCTGGTGCAATCTTTCAAGTAGTATTTTCCATCACTTCCTGGATGTCATCAAATACTAGTGAACCAAGAAAGGCTATGTTAAGTACACCTATGATTGCAGGATTTACGGTAGGAATGATAATAATGTATGCAACATCATTGTTGATACCATCTTAACTAATTGTTAGTAACTAAAATATACATAAGGTTGGTAAATAAAAATTGCTAAGAAATTTGAAAGGTGACTCTGAGGCAGGTATCAATCGTCTTGAATCCATTCGTGATGCTCATACCGGAAAGAAGGAAAACGAAGACCGTACAGATAGAATGGAAGATTATCTTGAAGTCATTTATGAATTGGTACAGCAGAAAGGTTATGCTACAACCATAGATATTTCTCAATATCTGAATGTAAGTTCTCCAAGTGTAACTAAAATGGTAAAGCGATTGGATGAAACTGGCTATCTCAAATATGAAAAATATAGGGGAATTTGTTTAACCCAGCAGGGGATTGATGTGGCTATGAATATTCATCAGAGACATAGTTTGTTGGCTGAATTTTTAAAAATAATTGGAGTAGATGAAGATATTGCAAATAAAGATGCTGAGGGTATAGAACATCACTTGCATCCGCAAACTTTGAAAAAATTAGAAGAATTTGTAAAGATTGTAAAAAAGAATCATGATAAACCATAAATCTGGTATCCATTCTCCTATTATTAATAATATTTTCTACTGATTTGATGTAGTCATTTAATTTAATTTAATTTAATTTAATTTAGGTTATGTAATATAGATACTTTAATAAGTTTATCAAGAAAGTAGCAACTATACTTTAAATATACAACAAACCTGTTAATTTTATAGTATTATGATTTTCACTTGCATAATGACTTAATTTCTCTCCCTATATGTGGATGTTTTCTTGTTAAATTTAATATCAGTAAAAATAGGTTTATAATATCTAGTTACATTAGAAAAAGAATTATTTCTGTAATGATGGTGTTGTGTAAAAATATTTTTAAATTCGCATAAAAATATTCATAACTGTCCTCTTATACTATATAGGGGGTCAATAGAATGTGAAACAAATTTGACCTAATTTTTGGCCTTCTAATATTTATGAATTTGAAATTCTTACATCCGATTTAAAAAAATTTATTTGAAATTCTGATTTTGAAATTCCTTAAGATTAAAATAATTTATGGTTTAATTTCATATACAATATTTATTGGTGTATCTATAGCTCTTTTAAAATGAGTAAAACCACTTTTCTTTACTATGTCTTTGATTTTTTCTTCTCCTGCTTGTGCACCTAATGCTGGACCATTAAAAGCTAAAGAATTTGGTACACATATTAATGTAGATCCAGCATAATATGTCCTAGATATTGGATTTATATTATCTTCAAGTTTATTTTGAGCATATGGTTCAACTATCATACAAACTCCTTCCTCTTTATTGATTGCACTTAATACATGAGTCAATGCACCTTGAGGATCTCCCATATCATGAAGACAGTCAAAGAATGTTATAAAATCATAATTAGTCCCTGGAAATTCCGATGCTGATGCTATCTCAAATTTAACATTGTTTAAATTCTCTTGTTTTGCAAGATTATTTGCTTTTTCAATGGATTCTTTATGGAAATCAAATCCTATAAACTCAGAATTTGGAAAAGCTTTTGCCATCATTGTTGTACTTATTCCATAACCACATCCTACATCTGCTACCTTAATTCCTCCTTGTTTAAGTTTTTCATGAATTTTTCCATTCTCTATTGATGGTATCCATAAATTTAATAAGTTACCTATATATCCAGCTTTAAAGAATTCTGCAAAGCCATCTGCCATACAGGCATGATGATCAAACCAAGAAAGAGTTCTTTCATTTTTAAACATTTTTATAAATTCTTCTTCATCTTTAAAGTACGATTTTATTGCTTTAAATGCACCTTGAATATAGATAGGACTATTAGAATCAGATAATGCTAGTGCATGTTCAGGAGGTAAAAAGTATTTTTCTGTCGAAGGATCATATTCTATATATCCACTAGAAACTTGATTTCCTAACCATTCTTTAACTAATCTTTCATTAGTTCCAGTTTTTTTTGCAAGATCTTGAAAAGTAGTGTATTTGTTTTCATCTGCCATCGCTTTATATAATCCAAGTCTTTCTCCAAGAATAACTAGCATAGCAGTAGAGCTTCCAGCAATATCTTGTATAGCTTTATTCATGAATTCGTGTATCTTTGATTCATTGTTGGTATTATTTTTTAATGGTTGATTCAATAAGTTATTGTTTGACATTATCGATTTAAAGATTGTCATTATAAATTTAGTAATGATAAAAAACCAACTACTAACTATATGAATATTATTTTGTTTAATAGAATGTTAGTGGGGTAGTCCATGTTATTAAACCAATGTTTATTTTGATGCTATGCAGAAACTAATCATAGCAGATTCATATCTGTTTAGTCCTATTCATGGAAGGGTTCAAATCTCAAATAAGATTATTGGATATGTTACCTACATTACGAAATTATATGGTTAAGTATTACTTCAAAAGATACAAGGATTAATTAACTACATTCATTTTCAAGTATTATAATTTTTTAATGTTTCTTCTATCCAATCAAATATTCTCGGGTTTGATAAAGAAGGTGCACCACATTGACAATGTTCTTCAGCCCCAAATTATTAAACTAGAAGCAAGTAATTGAATGTTACTTATATTATAACCATATCTTTAGATAATCTTTAGATAAAACCTTTTTTATAACAATAATTCTTAGAATAGGAAAAAAAGACTATCTTTGGTTTCATTGTTATATTGATTCTTATTTTCTAATTGATTAGTCATTTAATCCTCATATAATATAATAAGTAGTTAACTCATCTAATAAAGTTGTATTTCAAAAATTAAAACAATAAAAAAATGTATCTATTGGTTAGAAGATCTTTCTATTTTCTTGAGAAAGTTAAAGTAGTTTTGAATTGACTCATTATAGTATTTTTGTGCAATTTCTATTGATTTGTTAAAAGTTTCTGTTGATCCCAATACAACATCATTTATTTTGTTTGTAGAATTAATTGTATTATCTGTAATAGTTTTATTGGCCTTGTTGTAAATATCTGTATACTTTTGTGGAGATGAAGAATTATTTCTATAAGATTTAGTTGTAATATCTAAAAACCTTGATATTACTGATTGATAGGTTTCAAGAAGATTCTTTTGCAATTCTACAAAGTTGTTTGTGATTGATTGGAATGTATTAATGGCTTGTTGTTGATATTTGCCTGTTGTATCGATAGTTTTCTCAATAATTTCATTGCTTGTCTTTTGATATTCATTGATATTCTCATTGAATTTATTTGTTGCCTCTGAAATATGTTGTTTTTGTTGATCTAGAAGTTTTTCTGTTTCATCTTTTATAGTAGTAGTGTTTTTTTTATTTGCTTCTTCTGTGTTTGTCATATAGTAATTAATTACAGGATTATCCAATTTATAAGTAATAATAAATTAAAAAAAGTATTACTTAATTTATCAGTCTAGGAGACTCGAAGATTTTCCTATAGTCAGGTTCAGTTACTAATATATTAATAAATATCAAAAAATAGCTAAAAAAATAAATCATGAAAGTACAAGTGTATTTCTTTAAAGAACCAGAAGTCGAAATGATAATTAAAAATAATAGAATTAGTAACCAAGCACTCTTTACTCTATATGACCTAGTATGGGAATCAGAATTCAAAAATATCTTAAACCCAGGGAGAATTTGGCTTAAATTTAGAGAAGAGGACAAGCCTTTTGGAATATCTCTTAGGGAAAAGAAATCTCATAATAAAATAGATCTTGGCGATATTATCCAGATAGCTGATGATTACTATATTGTTGATACTGTTGGAGTAAGAAAGATAACAATAATTAAGAATTGATTTTATAAACTTGGTGATGAAATCTTGTAGCCTGTCTTCTATTATGTTAAGGCTCATATTTAGATTAAAGTCTAATTTAATTATAATTTTTCTCTTAACAGGTCAATTATTGATAGAATACAAAATGTTTCAAATCTACATCTACATTATCATTAAGTAATGATTCACTAAATTTGAAATCTTTATATTATTAATAATTTAATTAATAGATGTCATGACTATATTAATGTAAGAAAATATACATAGCTGCAAATGTTCTATTTTAACTAAATGTGTTGTTAAAATTTGTCAGAAACCGAATCGAACAGCCACCTTTATTGTTACATGTTCTTTGTATTTGTATTTGCATGTTCTTAGTCTAAGAAATATGTCTTATGCATTGGAATCATTAAGACATAGAAAACGAGTTATAAGATCATATAGTAATATCAAATCTAAAATTATGTATACAAAATAAAATAATATATTAGTATTAGGATGTCTATAATAATTATGAAATGTATGATATTCAAAATAATAAGACTTTTGTAAAACTTTTTGATGGTAAAACCTTAGATGGATGGAAGATGGCTGGCAAGGGTAATTTTATTATCATTGAAAGAGAAAAAGCATTACTAACACATGGTGGAATGGGATTATTGTGGTATTACAAAAAGAAATTCAAAGATTTTATATTAACTCTTGAATGGAAAGTTTCAAATAGAAGGGACAATTCGGGAGTATTTGTCAGATTTCCTAATCCTTTTACTGATCCAAATATAGCAATTGAGTATGGATATGAGATTCAAATTGATGATATTGGTTCACCTGATGGTAAGCCCATTCACAGAACTGGAGCAATCTATAATTATAAAGGTTCATCATCAACAAAAACGAAATCCTCATCAAAGCAATTAGCAGTAGGAAGATGGAATACTTTTGAAATCATTGTAATACAACAATCCTATTCAGTAACTTTGAATAAAGAAAAAGTAGTAACAAATTTTATCGGAAATAGATCTTTAGAAGGTTTTATAGGATTACAAAATCATGAT
>DATDKD010000054.1:0-12195 GCA_036520175.1 Nitrososphaeraceae archaeon | reverse complement strand
AGGAGTGGGCCTCGAACCTCGAAGCCATAGCTATGCTATTTTTGATATTAGTTCACGAAAATGAAACCAATCTAACATTTCTAAATGTATTGTTAATATTATTATTTTTTTATTAACTTCATTACACCAAACAATGCCTTTGGCAAAGGATCCAACGTTCCTTGATAAACGGTTTTTTTGATATCATTTATTTGAAAATGTTTGGAGAATATATTATGAATGTCATTATGAGAAAATCTGTACGGACCATCTTTCATTGGCTCATCAATACTAAAACATTTCAAAAACAAAATTCCATTTTGTTTCAATATTCTTTTAATTTGATTATAATATTTTGGTCTATCTTCTCCTGAAAACACATGAAAACAGCCTCTATCAAATACATAATCAAAATAATTATCTTTGAAATTAGAATCAAGAATATTATCTACTACAAATTTTATATTCTGATATTTATTTTCATAAATAATCTTATTTCTTTTAATAACAGTTTCGGAAATATCTGAACCAATAACATCAAATCCTTTCTTTGCTAGATGCATTGCTTGAGTTCCCGGCCCCGTACCAAGATCTAGCAAAATTCCATTGTGTAGTTGCATAGAATTTAGTTTCTCTTCTAAATCAAAATCTAGTTCTTCATTATACCAAGGCATTTTTTCTATTTTTTCATTTTTGTAATAATCATCCCATGTGAGAACTTTTCTGTTAGTTGATTCAGTCAATAATAATTATTAAATGAAGTTATTAGATATTTAAATGACTATCTCTCTATCGGAATATTCAAAGTTTATATTTTTATGATTAATATAATTAATAATAAAACCATTATTGATTAACAAAATATTTTTCAAATTTGAGTTTCAATCCTTCAAAAACTATAATTGTATTACATGTGGAGATAAACTGATTCTCAAGTTGGGGACTCGAACCCTGCAATTACATTCGCGAGTTTATACAATTTTATAATCTTCAAGAAGATTAATCATTTTTTTGACTTCTCTAATATGCAGAAATTAAAAAGACAAGAAGGTGAATTAAAAACCAAGGTGGAAAACTCCAATTAATAAAGCAATAATTAAGAAAAAATACAAAGTGAAGAATTAGAATGAAGTATTTACATGAATATCTTTAAAAAGAATAATAAATGTGTATTATAACGTAATTTTCAAATACCAATTAACATACTTCAATATCATAAAAATAAAAGTATATTTATATTTTGGAAATTATTCTTTATAGTAGTTCTATGAAAAGTAATTTAGATTTTGTTTTAATAGCAGTAATTTTCACTCTAATTTTAACAATAATTATTCTTAGTTATAATGATGTTGAGGTAGCATTTGCAGATGTAACGGTATTAGAAGCATTAGATTATGAATATGTAATAATAGGTACAGATGAGAAGGACAGATTAGCTGGTTCAAATAGTGAGGATATAATTCTTGGATTGCAAGGTAATGATCGAATAAAGGGAAAAGGTTCTTCTGATTATATTGATGGAGGAGAGGGTAAAGATAGAATTGAAGGAAATAATGGAAACGATGAGGTTTTTGGTAATGCTGGAAGTGACCTAATTGAAGGAAATGGAGGAAATGACTATATAGATGGTCATACGGCAGAGGACATAATCCAAGGAAACTCTGGTAATGATAATATTCTTGGATATACCGGTGATGATGTAATTCAGGGAAATAAAGGTCTTGATAATATATATGGAGAACTTGGTGATGATAGAATTGAGGGAAACTCTGGCAATGATTGGTTGGATGGAGGTTCTGGACGTGATCTGTTAATCGGTGGCTCGGGTGATGATGTTTTATGGGGAAAATCTGGTAAGGATATATTAATAGGAGGACCTGGCGCTGACGAATTTCATTGTGGCAAAGGATTTGATATTATACTAGACTATGATAGATCTGAAGGAGATACTAAATCAAGCAATTGTGAAGTCTTTTAATTTCCAATAACATGTTTTTTTAATCTAGTTATCATCATCAATATTTCATTTATGTTGTTAGCATGAGAAGTATTATTATTATATTTATAATAATCAAAACTATAATAATTAGAATTGATAGTTGAAGTTCAAATTGTAATGATATTTGGAGATCTTATATCTCGATCCGCCCATATTATTGACAAGACAAACTTATCTAATTTATATTAAAAATAAAACTCTAAAGGAAGTTAATACAAAGGAAACTGTTATTTTCGACAAACAAGTATTGTTTATATTAAAGATATATGCTTTCATTCATATTAAAAAATGATGAAATTTAAGTTATTTGTTTTGGCTATACTATTTGTAACTGTCTCTCTTCTGATTGTACCTGATTTAACCCATACGCCTGTTTCGGGTCAAGCGGATAAATCTTTCAAAGGAACTATAGCTCCGTTTGTACCTCCATCTTCCTCAGAAAGATTAGGTTCATTACCTGGAAATAATTTTGAATTTGATGATGAGGAAATTGTAGGTGACCAAGAAGAAGAAGGAGGAGGAGAAGAAGAAGAAATTGACAGAGATGAACTTCCAGTATTGACCAAGCAAGAACGTGATGAATTCTTAAGTGATAATAGCGATGCTATAGAAGCCGATCGATTAACTGTATTAAGTCAAGAAGAAACAATCGATGATGATATTGATCCAATTTCTAGTATAGTTGAAGAAATTGTAAAAAATGAAACTATTATTGGTGATGAGGAATTTGTACCTTCACCAGAATCATCTATAATAAAATTTAAAGATCAAAACTTAGAGCAAATATTGGCTGCTCAGGAAGTAGCACCAGAACCTGACAACCAAACAATTAGCACTACAGAAGAAGAGGAACTTCCGTTAAATGTCACTGAAGATGATTTTGAAATAGAACAAGCAGATGAAATTTCAGAATCTGAATCTCCTGATGTTGATGTTCAATCATTTATTAATGAAACTGCAAATGAAGAAACCACCACCACCACAGCTCCTCCTACTGACAATGAAACTGCAATAACAACAGAGGATACTGATGAAGAAGAAGAAGAAGAAGAAACCACCACCACCACAGCTCCTCCTACTGACAATGAAACTGCAATAACAACAGAGGATAGTGTTGAAGGAAAACCATCTGAACTTCTAGAGATGGATCCAGAAGCGGAAGATGAAATTCAAGATATAAAAGGAGAACAACAAACAGAACAAGCTCAACAAGAAGAAGAAGAAGATGAAGCTCAAACTCCACAAGTAGAAGAAGAAGAACAACAAACAGAACAAGCTCAACAAGAAGATGAAGCTCAAACTCCACAAGTAGAAGAATCACCTAATACAGAACCCATTGCTCAAGATGGTTCCGTTACGACAGCACAAAATCAGCAGTTGAATATTAAATTAAATGCAAATGATGCAGATGGAGATGATTTGTCATTTACAATTGTAGATGATCCTTCTAATGGTCAATTAGGTAATGTGAACCCATCTACTAACACAGTAACCTATACTCCTGATGAGGATTACTCCGGAGAGGACAATTTTACATTTATTGTAAATGATGGTACTATAGACTCTAAAGAGGCTACTGTTTCTATTACAGTAGAAGAACAACAAACAGAACAAGCTCAACAAGAAGAAGATGAAGATTAATTTAATATTTGTTAATTCCTGAAAATAAAACCAATAGCATATTCTCTCAATCCATTTCACTGCGATGCATATCTGAGTCTCATTAACTGAATGGATTTGATATATTTCAATTAAGGAAATAGAATATGTTACCTAATTCTTCACATTGGAAAAATTGAAAGGGGATTAGCAAAAAAAATGAACAATTAGATAATAATAAGATATAGTAAGAAACTAATAACCACATCGCTTTTTCATAAATCGAGTGATAAATACATATTGATTATAATATAGTAAAATAATGATTAGCTCAAAGATTGGGACTCGAACCCTGCAACTACATTAGTGGGTTTATATTATCAATAAATGATTCAGTCAAATTTAAAATTACTTTCAAAAATAAATATTATAATAGCTAATCATTTATCTTTTCAATTATATTTATAATTATATTTGAAATCTCCTATCTCATTCACCTTTAATAGTAGTAAGATTAGTAAAGGAACTTCTTCAGTAATTGTATAGTTCAATATATCTATAAAATTCTTATTTTTATCTTATGCTTTGCCTCTTTTGTCGTTGTTGAAAAATTCCTACCTCAGACATTCTACCTGCAATATATCCAAGTAATGCCCCATACATGAGATGAAACATAAATGATCCTCCAATTATAATGAAGTACAAACCTTGAAAATGAGATGCAATACTATACACATATTGATTAGGTACCATAGAATTAGCAAAAGAGTCAAGTCGTGGTTGAATAATAAAAGTAGCAAGTGGCAGAAACAATATAGCCCATAACAGTATCCCAACTACCATTCCCATTAGAATTCCATGTTGTGAGTTATAAGGTGATAAGCCTCTCCAAAATAAAGATATTTGTCCAAATATATTGCCAGCCGTTAATCCTGTTAATAAATGCAAAATAAAGCCTATATATTGAGCTACAGTAGGATCATGAAATCCTAAAGAAATACCAATTACTCCAAAGAAAGTACCAGTTGGAGTTTGAGATATAAAATCAACTATTGTAAGTAATCCAGATATTGCCCATGCTGCAATTACTCCTGCAAGAGAACAATATACTATATAGAGTTTTGATGATTTTTGATGGTAACTATTTTCACTTAACATATATTTACAACAAAGAGATATTATATAAATAGTGCCATTATTATTAGTATAGTGCCTAATAGTATTTCTAAGAAGTTAGCACTATAAGAAATTATTAGACACTAGTTTATATATAACAAAACAGTATGATATCTTATGAATTTCATAAAGAACGTAACTATCGGATTTATAGGTGGAACATATGGAATAACTGGGTTAGGTATGATTGATGGTGGTCAAATATTTGCAATTGCAAGTGTGGCATTAGGTGGAGCTGCAATGGTTTCTGCTTTAATAGTAAGAAATCAAATAAAAAGAAAACAATTAGACAAAAAAATAGCTATAAAAATGAGATAATATATAAAATAGAAACAATACCAAAAAGTATATCATATATTTTTTTATTTTATATTAAAAAATAACAAAATGAACTACAACAACATTTCAAGATTAAAAGCAGAGATTTTATACGAGCGTTATACATACAGTACATCAATAAAGAGAGGACAAGACTTTCTTCTCAATCACGTTGATTCTAAACTCTCTCTTGTTGTAATGTATGCTGATTTAGTAGATTCAACAAAGATGAGTATGGTTTTACCAGTAGAAAGAATGGCAAAGATAATCAAAGCCTTTTCACATGAATTGTCATCTGTTGTTGAAAGTTATAATGGATTTGTATTAAAATATGTAGGAGATGCAGTCATTGCATTCTTTCCGAGTACTTTTAATAAGTATCAGTCTTGTGATAGTGCATTCCAATGTGCACGTTCAATAATTAATGTAATAGAAAATGGTATTAATCCAATTTTAGAAAAAGATAACAAAGATAATTATCCAAAATTAGCTGTTAAAATAGGAATAGATGAAGGAGAAAATTTAGCTATACAATATGAATTTGATAAAAGCTCACCTATTGATCTTATAGGATATCCCATGAATGTAGCAGCAAAGATGACTTCCTTAACAGGACCAAACGAAATATCCGTTGGAAATAATGTGTACAAATTGCTACATCCTACGTTACAATCAGAATTTCAGGAAATGCAGATGAAAAAAGGAACTAATGAATGGAAATATATTGATCTGGAAAATAATTTGTTGCCATACAAAGTTTATACAACTAACTAAAGGTTTGTATTTAATATCTGACGATACTTTTTTAAAAATAATCCATAAAAAGAGATAGATTTAAAGAGTTATTACTAAATTACAATAATATTAATTTAATAGAATTTCATTCATTAAACAAGATGAACTTTATAAATATCAATGTTCATCTTCTTTTTTTTATTGTTGTTCAACTAATCCTGCAGATTTTTCTATTTCATATGTACTGTTATATTCAACATTATCATCTAAGTTATTCTGAATTGCTTCCAAGACATCATTAATCCTATTTCCCATTGAAGGTGATAATCTATTGAGATGATCTTTTATCCTTTCCTTATTTGTTGGAAAGGAGATTCCTTCAAGTAGGGTAGCCAACTTTGCCGCTTTTTTTAGATCGGTAGTGACATTATCTGCAGATTCACCAGTAATATCGCCTTTCCTATAAACACTGTTATATCTTTTTTCTGTAAAATTTGGATCATCAGAAACGTATGCCATCTAAATTTAATCTCCTGTTTTTCATTTTTAAGTATGTAAAAGTTATCATTATTATTACAATAAAGGACATTATACTATAAAACTCCTATATTATTAATACAATATAATGCCTATTATACCAACAATATTATTTAAAAAGCAAAAGATGGACAATCAAAATATTTTAGAATTAAAAGTAGAGATTAAGAAAACTAGTATCTAATTCAAAGTTACAAAATAGTGGTTGAACTTAAATATGGAAATGCCTATCAATTCGATAGACAGTAATTTTCTCCCTCCAATCTATTTACAAATTTATAAATATAAGACAGATATGGACAATCTTTCTATTTTAGTTATACTTATTTATTTATTTCTTTATTTATTTATTAGATAACTCATGTATTCATTAATGTCTTTATATAAGTAATAATATCATTGAGTTTTTCAAGATCATGATAAACTTTATCATATTTTTCCAACAATTCGATTTGAGATTCTGATACAAATCTTATTGCATTGCCACCAATAATAATTGGTATATTAAAAGATTGACGTATTTCTTGTATGAATCTAATTGCTGAATTGATATTTTCTTTTAAAGTAACAGATATGACGATTATACTAGGATTGATATTATTCAAATAAGATTCAATAGAATTGGTTGGAAGAGCTGAAGTAATATTATAAACCTCATATCCTTTTTCAAGCAATAAAGATTCAATTATTTTACAACCTATGCTATGAAGTTCTCCTTCTGGAGTACATAATATTATTGGTCTATCAGTTGTTGATGATAATGAACTTTTAGAAATCTTTTTATTAATGTTTTTTTGATTAATTAAATCAATTAAAGTAATTGTTGCATTACTGCATACATGTTCTGTTGCAACATCTATTTCTCCATTTTCCCATTGATCCCCTATTCTATGTAATACGGGCATTAATAATTTCTCATAGAAATCTAATAATGAATAAACAGATTTGGTATAATCATTGTATATATTGAACAATTCATCTAGTTCATAATTTTTTAGCTTTTCAAATAGTGTATCTTGTAATGATTCATTTAATTCCATAGATTTTTCAAAATTGAGGTTGTGAGAATCTAAAAATTTTATAATTGTTGATTCATTTCGATATTCTTCTGGAATTTTATTGATATTTATTTGAGCTAGTGGACCTAGATATTGCTTTGTAAGTTGTTGAGATGTCCTTTTTTCTTTATTCCATTTACTTTCAACTATATATGCATAATCAATATTTTTTACTTTTTTTATTCTAATATATACCATATAATATTATATATATTCACTTTCTGTTTATAAGCTATCCACTAGTTATAGTACCTAGTGCCAACTATAAAATAAGATATTTTTTAATAATGGTTACTTGAATTAAAATAATAATAATCATCTTATTTGATAATTTTTTCTAAAAGAGTATAAACCATCAATAGAGTCCGTAAAAGCATCTACTTTATATCCATCATATTCTAAAAATGTTTGAAATAGATTGGTAATATCTTCATCATCATCTACTATCAATATATTTTTACCTTTTGTAGTAGACATTTTTACATTCTCTTAGTCAAACAACACTATTCTCTTTATAAAGGTTAGAGACAATTATTAACAGTTTATTTAAGAAAGATTAACATATTTAGTCTCGAATTAGGTGAAAGATATAGAATGAGTAGTATTTAGAAGAAGAAGAAGAAGATTTGAAGAATCTTCATAAATAATAAATAAATATCTTTGATATAAATATATGTTAAATGATTTCTAAATTTGTATTAACTTTTTTGTTAGTTTCATTTACTTTTATTTTTCTAAATTTCTCGTCATTTAATATACTGGAAAAATCACATGGTATTAATGAAACACAACAAAAAAATAATCATACTGTTAATTTTGATAAATTAGTTGCTCAATATTTAAATTGGTGGATAAATGTGCCAATTGAGGAAGATCCTCAACAGGTAGATAATCCTTGTGTTATACATACTACTGATTCTATTATATTCTTACATGATCCCTTTGAGATGGGCGAGATTAAGAATACTTGTACAATTCCACATAAATCTCTATTTTTCCCCTTTTACATAGGATGGTGTGACAATGGTAATCAAGGTTACTATCGTACGGAATCATATAATAAATTACTAGAATGTACTTTAGATGCAAACCGTGGTCTTGTTACAATGAATGCTTATCTAGATGACAAAAAAATTGTTGATGTAAGAATTGATAATACAGATATTCATAATTTAAAAGTTCTTCATAATAACTCCCTTGATAATTATTATAAGGAAATAGGACCAACGAACTTTTTTGATTTAACGCTAACTAACAAGACCCAATTTCACAATTATGAAAAACCTCAAGATTTTGAAT
Organism: Nitrososphaeraceae archaeon; assembly: GCA_036520175.1. Classification (GTDB taxonomy): domain Archaea; phylum Thermoproteota; class Nitrososphaeria; order Nitrososphaerales; family Nitrososphaeraceae; genus TH1177. The sequence continues at coordinate 3,495 of DATDKD010000054.1, read as the reverse complement.
CATCTCCAGCAAAATATAAAGCAGTTGCTTATTGCTTCTGTGGTTTTATTGATAAAAATCAAATAACTCCTGGAAATCATCAATTAAGTTATTATACAAAGATTGAAGGATCTGGAGGACTAGATAAAACAAAAGGTTGGGATCATGAATCAAAAATAACTTATATTTTAAGAATAGAGTAGTGATGATAATTTTAGAATAGTTATCTAAAAAAGGTCTATCTATTACTTTCTCATCTTGCCATCATTTTTTATTATATTTTCTTTAACTTCAGATATAACATCATCTACTATTTCTTTTATTTCTTGTTGATTCAATTCATGTTGTGTATTATTTTGTTGCCATTTTGATGAGTAATCCATTAAAGATTTAACATTTTTTTGGATTTCATTTTCGTTTTCAGCATATGCAATATTATTTAACAATGTTGTATCGTTTTCTACTTTTTTATTAAGATATTTCCGTAGTTTTATATCTCGTGCTGCTATTGTTGCAATGCTATAAATTCCAACTAATAATAAATAAGATGCTAAACCCATAAATGAAATTGCTACAATTCCTACAGGGGGATAAGAAGGTATAATTAATGCACTTACATTTTTAGATCCAAAAAGGAACATCATTCCAATCAAGGAGATTATTAATGAATTTACTATTTGATGTCCTTTCGGAATTTTTTTGGCTATTACTAAAAATGCTATAGCAAAAAATATCCCTCCAATTTGTAAGTTTGAATTTAAAAATGTATATGCAATTTGATCTAATATTGAATTTGATCTAATAGAAGAAAATATTTCTAAAATAGCAGGATCATTTAAAAAATAATATAATATAATCTCATATTTAGTCATAAAAACAATTAAAGGTATACTAACTAAAATCCAATATTTGATTTTACCTATATTACGAGAATATTGTTTTAGCATGATTGTAGTTACAAACCATAGTGCTATGAAAGAGATAATGGAGGTTATGTCATACAAGTTACTTAAATAAATGGATAAACCAGGGTTTATATGAAAAAGAGATCCAAATAATACTCTACATGACATTGGTTTTATTATATCGGTATGAGTTGATAATACCTGTGAAACGTATACTAATCCAATTATAGTGTTAAGTATAAAAAATGAAATTGCAATACCATACATCAAAACTGAATAATTAGGAGAAAGTGAAAACCATCGCAATAATTTAATTGTTAAAATTAATAAAAATGCTATTGATGATAAAAATGAAGTATATACAATTATAAAAATTAAAAGATTATAATAATTAGAATTAATTATCATTTGTCCATAAATCGTTAATAGAGTTATTGAAAGTAAAGATTGTATAATTAATACCATGAAATAAAAATATCTATTTTGTTTCAAATTTGATATAGTATCTTTTACAATATTTAAGAGAACAATATTGCTTATTATGAAAATAATTGAATAGATCAAATATAATTCGGTATTTGAGATATTGATTATCCTGCTGCTTTTAGGAGTGCAAAATATTGTTAAAGAACTATCCATTATAATTATTATCAATATAGAAATTATTAGTGTGAAAATCGATTTATTGTTGGATAGTAATCTAACTTTACTCACGCTATAATGGCATGTTTCATAGACCTTTTTAAAAAACTTTCACATTAGTATTATTAGCACAATCTCTCATCTAGGATTTATTATGAATAGAATGTCCTTAGTAAGGTTCAAACCTTCGTTTATCAAATCATAGTTATACTAGACGACCAAATAAGACCTCTAAATAATTATATCTTTAGGTAAAAAAAGGAGGAAGGGGGATTGTGTTATTAATTGTTTTTAAAAGCATTCTTGCAATTGTCTTTAGTTATTCCTAATGCTGCTGATCAACATAAACTTTTCAAGCTCCTGTCTACCTATTTCAATTTGTTCATCTAATGTTTGTAAAAGTGATTTTTGAGTATCAGAGATCTCTTTTAAAGTATTAACCAAAATAAAATTCGAATTTTGATTTCAATTCAAGGATCATCTAAGTTATTTAATTATGGTAAAATAATCAATAACTTTTAATTTATCATTACCTGGGGTAGGTGGTAAACATGATTGAGGATCTATCACCTCTTGTTCCTTTTTTTGTGTGATTTTTAATTGACAATTTAAGTTAATATCATAAACTTTTACATCTAATCTTTTGCCATCTATTTTTATGTCTGCAAAACCAAATCCTTTGTTATAATGATTAGCAACATAATACGGTACGCTTTCTATTCTATAGAGTTCCTCTCCTCCTATTCCAACAACCAAAAAGATAGTTCCTTGGGGATTAGTAAATATATTATTATTACTAGTACTATTACTATTTTTGTCTACGATAGGTTGAGAAATATCTAATTTATTTAGGGAAAGGGGTAGAGTTCTGCTATAAATATGATTATGACCTTGGATTACTAGATCAACTCCATATTTGTCAAAAATAGGTTGATATTTGTCTCTAATAATATACTCTTCAAATTGTTTAGATAAAGGAGAATACATTGGCTTATGAAACATGACAAATATCCAATCAATATTTTTATTTTGACTAGTTTTCTCTAAATCTTCAAGTACAAATTGATATTGTTCATTATCTACCTTTAGGGCTGGAACTTTTGCATCAGATTCTATAATCTTGTCAAGTGGTGGAATTTCCACATCAATTGAATTTCGTTCAAGTAAATCTGCTATATCTACTAATGGAAAACGTTCAAGGAGTGGTTCTTTCTTTTTATCATTCGCATCTTTGTTATCTTTCTTACCTTTATTATCATCTATTGTATTTGTATTAGTAGTAGTTTCATTTATTATTGCTGTAGATTCTAGGGTATCAACAGAAAGCTCTAATTGTGTATCTAGTACAAGTACATGGACATTTTGATAATCAAAAGAATAATATGGTTTATTTAGGTTATAGTGATTCAAGAGTGATCGTTCCAACCTTTCTCCTTTTGCACCTTCTTCTTCATAATCATCATGATTACCTATTGCTATCTTAGTTTTTGAATCGAGTGATTTGGTCATATTAAACCAACAATCAGGTGTCTTTTTATAACTAAGATCTCCTGCAACAAGGAATAATTCAGGATTTAATTTCTCTATATTTTTAATATTTTCTTGAGCTCTTATAGAACAGCCAACATCTGCGGTAGCGATAATATTAAACTCATTCTCATTTTTGATATTCTGATTTTCGATCGCAAATGAATTATTATTTATACAAAATATAGTCAAAACAATAAAACTAATAGTGAGAAAGAGCATAAATTGTAACACATTCATAGATGGTTTGGAAAATGACATATTCATTTCAATTCTCAGAGTAACAACAATAATTACTTTCACATAAAAGCAATGTGATACAAATGTGTTACTAAACCACATGTTATATAAAAATAAAAATGAAACTTATAACAGACTTGTATTAACAAATGTGAGAAATTTTTTAGATTTTTATTTGGAAAAATACTACTATTTTTGATTT
>DATDKD010000053.1:0-37712 GCA_036520175.1 Nitrososphaeraceae archaeon | reverse complement strand
GTGACGAGAATATCAGAAAAAGAAGTATTACACAAGCAGTAATTGCAGATGCAGCAGGAGTATCTGAGGTTACAATTAGAAATGTATACAAAGAAATTGAAAAGAAGCTTTCGCTAGGATAAATAAATTACCAAATTTTTTTATCGTTTATAATTGTATAATTAAATTTTATTCATTTTTTTATAAAAACAATAAAATATTTCAAAGAATCAGGTATAAAAATATTATAAACACACAACTTTTACAATAAGCAAATATTGTTTAGTAGTTGTAACCGATTAATGAAGTTATATTAAATAAAGTAAAAAATTGCAAATCCATGGTTTAATGGTTTCGGATATAATCAATCCTGTGTTAAGAGTATTTTAATGTGAAACTACCTTGATAAGAAAAAATTCAATTTTAATGATTTCTAGTTAAATTAACTTATTCCAGTTCAGGGGTTTATATTCAATGTGTTCTAATTTTATATATTCATTTTTTGCTGCAAAGTATCAAAGGAAAACCGCATATCTCGAATTGAATCGTAGAAGATCCAAGCTTAGTAATGGTGATATGGAAAGATGATAGAGCTTTTATCTATTTCATTATAACGAATTATCCGTTAATAACCTTTAGAATAAATTATATTAATTGATAAGAAATAATCTATTAAATTATATTTCTAAAGATCAATAATAATAAATTAATGAATTAACAATTAAGGTTTTATTGTAAAAGTAAATTATCAATTCTTGATGCTAATGAAATTACACATTTTTCTGAACAAACAAATATTTTCTAAATTAATAACTTACTTATGGGCGTTATCAGCAGGAGAGTCGACTATTTTGACACACTATTATAGAACAGTTATTAGAAATAATGTGGGTATTTAATTATGACTGTGCAAAATAAGAATAATCTCAATGATCCACGTATTCGAAAACTTTTTGAAGATAAAAATTTTGTTTTTTTGTCTTCATTAATGAAGGATGGTTCTCCTCACGTGACACCTACGTGGGCAGATATTGAAAATGGTAATATTCTTATTAATACTGCTATAGGCAGAATTAAACAAAAGAATATTGCACGAGATCCTAGAGTTGCTCTAGCAATAGCTGACCAAAATAACCCGTATGATATGGTTACTATTAGAGGAAAAGTAATAGAACAAATTAGTGGAGATACAGCTGAAGAACATATAGACAAATTAGCAAAAAAGTATATTGGCAAAGATAAATATCCTGGCAGATCACCTGGAGAAAAAAGGATACTTTTAAAGATAAAACCTGAAAGAATATTTCACATGAATCAGTGACCTTCTCAAATTTATATATATATATTTTATAGTAATATAATGATCTTAAATATACTTCAAATTTTTTCAACATATTATATTTTTAAATTTATAGACAAAATAATTGCATTTACTATACTAAAATTGGTATATCTTTTCTATTTGATATTATGAGAAAGTTTCTTCTTATCATCCTCTCGTTTTTTTGTCCATCCTAATCTCTTATTATTTAACATTTCAAAATTCTCATAAATATGAGGCCTCTTTTTTCTCATTCCTTCTATTGCAGGTGCTGCCTTATTCCAAAATGGAGTAGGATTGAACATATCAAAGTAAATGTCAGGATCTATCATTCTATGGCTTATAATAACACCTGATAACTCGAAAAATCCACAAACAGCAATAAAATAAGATCTTTGGATTGAAGATCCTCCATACTTTTGTATATATTCTTCATAACTATCGACATCTAGTTCTTCTAAAAACCAAAGTACTGCATCTCTATGGCTATCATAAATTTTGTATAATTTTATTAGTATATCAGAATTTATATCATTTTTTAAAACCATAATAGAAATATATGTAAGAAGTAGATAAACGATTCATTATTAATAATTAAATGTACATATTATTATTCAAAATCTAATGTGAAAATCCTAATGTGTAGAAAAGATTTAAACTACTCTACTCTATGATAAATGGCTGCAGGACATGATAGTCAATAGTTTTTACACATTGTATGTTAGTTTATATAAATACTAATCCAAATATCTCTGTTTTGAAATATGACTGGGATGCATCAACTTACGATAATATCTCTGACGTAATAGAATCATGGGGATTAGATTTAATAGAACGTCTAAACTTGAAAGGAAATGAAATAGTTCTGGATGCTGGTTGTGGTTCTGGTAGATTAACCAAGATAATATCTACTAAACTTCCAAAAGGGAAAGTTTTTGCAGTAGATCTTGATTCATCTATGATAAAACTTGCAAATGAAAGAGTAAGAAAAATTTCTAATGTTAAATTCATTCAATCAAATATCTGTGATATAGAACTTCAAGATAAAATAGATGTTGTATTTTCAAATGCTGTATTACATTGGATCTCAAATCACAGAAAAGTGTTTGGACATTTTTGGCAAATTCTCAAACCAAATGGTCAACTATCAATTCAATGCGGTGGATATGGAAATTTAACAAAGACTCTGCCTGTATTCAATAAAGTCCGAAAATCACTAGAGTTTTGTAATTATTTTTGCAATCGTAAAGGGGAGTCAATTTGGAATGAACCATGGTATTTTGCGAAAGCAGAGGATACGGAAAAAATCCTAAAAGAAATAGGTTTTAAAAATATCGAAGTATTTCTAGAAAATAAGGTTGCTAAATTTCATGATAAAGAAGATTACTTTATTTTCATAAAAACAATTGTTCTACGACCGTATTTAGAATATTTATCCAATGACAAATTAAAAAACATGTTTGCTAAAGCAGTAGTTCATGAAATTGAAACTAACTTTAAAGAATTACAATGGAAATTAGATTACGTTAGATTAAATATTCATGCAAAAAAATAGTATATTAAATTGTGAATTTATTAATCATTGCTAAATTTTAATTCAATATCTTTATGTGGACATTCTTTAATTATCTCTTCTGCTAACTTGTAACTTTCTTCCTTTACATCTTCACTACTAGCAAATTTAAAAATTGTTTTTGTATTTGGTAAATAAACTCTCTTTAAATTCAAATCGCCATCGCCTTCTTCTCCTTTTCTAAAAAGATAGCGTTCTCCTCGTTTGGTTATAGGATTCCAACTTCTCAACAATATTCCTTGTTTCTCTATATTCTCATTCGTTATTTTATCATAAACACTTGTATGCATAAAGAGATGAAAAAATGTCTTACTTGGATTGTAAAAATATCTTAAAGTATAGTAATTCTTAGGATGATTATGAGAATGGTTTGTTTTTAATTCTTCTGTTTTTGAATCAAAACACAATTCAAAACAGGAACTTGGGGTATTTTCAACTTTCATATAATATTTAATATGCAATCCGAGGATTTAAATTTACTGTAAAAAAAAGATAGCGTGTATATATTAGAATAGAAACTAAATTAATTATATAGAATAATACTTATCAAAATTAAACATAGAAAGCTTAGTTTGTTAGAACTCTACATATTTCTAATTGATAAGTATCTTTGTTTCTTCAATCTCTCTTGCTATTTTCAATTCAGATTCTTATCTATCCGTTTTAAGAATTACTATATTTTTACAGATTCTACTCTATCTAATTATGTTATGAATTATGACTATAGTTATACTTGAAAAAAATTAAGACAGATACATTTGTGAGAATGAATTAAATAAAATGTAATCTATTACATGCAAATAGGAAATAGCGAAAGAATCTAATAAATTGTATATAATACCATACTGTAAGATCACCTATAAGATACAAGCTATGTCAAGAGAGCAAGACCAAGAGGAAGAAATAAAAAAAGTTTTAAGTAATGCCTATATTAGTTCTGATAAAGATTTCATATTAAAATCGATTGATGCTGTTGCCCTTTATGGTAAAATTGCAATAACTCATCTTCTTAATTTCAACAATACGATAAATGACATTGAGTTGAAAAACTACATTGTTACTAAGGTACGTGAAATTAAATCAGAGAACCCTTAGTAATCTCTCAAGTTGTTATTATTTTTTCCCTATCTATTATAATATAGAATGTCTGGTAATGTCATTGTATGTTAGAGTCAACATATGATTAATGATTGATTTGGATTAAATAGTGAAAAGTGGTTATACATTTTATAGATAAAAATTTATGCTAGGAAAAAAAGAAAAAGAAGGAGGATATAAAATATACATACATGAATAACAAAAACCAGACATCTGGGTTACATCATGTTACGGCCATTTGTAGTGATCCGCAAAAAAATATTGATTTTTACACGAAATTATTAGGACTTAAACTGGTCAAATTGACAGTAAACTTTGATGATCCTACTACATATCATCTATATTATGGAGATGAAGTAGGTCATCCAGGAACCATTTTAACATTCTTTCCTTGGGCAAATGCTCCAAAAGGTTATAGAGGAACTGGTCAAGCCATAACAACATCCTTTTTAATACCAGAAAATTCTATTGATTTTTGGAAGACTCGTCTAAAACATAATGATATTCGTTTTGAAGGTCCTACAACACGATTTGAGAATGAAGAGCAAGTAATAAAACTATATGATCCAGACGGTCTTGAACTTGAACTTGTTGCTCATTCATCGGCTAAGGAAAATGATGAAAGATTTTGGAAAGATGGTCCAATTTCATATGAAAACGGTATAAGAGGATTTTATTCTGTAAGTTTATCAGAAGAAGGATATGAGCGTACTTCCGAAATACTAAAAGAATTAGGATACAAAATGATAGCAAATGAAGGTAACCGTTTCCGCTTTCAACAAACAAATTCAAAATCTATCGGAGCTAAAGTGTTAGATGTTCTTTGTTTACCATATACTCCTTATGGAATGATAGGAATAGGAACAGTTCATCATATAGCATTTCGAACGCCATCAGATGAAAATCAAAAATCTATTAGAGAAAATATTATAAAAATAGGACTAAATCCAACACCAGTAATTGATAGAACGTATTTTCATTCAGTATATTTTAGGGAACCTGGGGGGGTTTTATTTGAAATTGCTACAGATCCACCAGGATTTACTCTAGACCAAAAAGTAGAAGATCTCGGGAAAAAACTCATGTTACCGCGCTGGCTTGAACCAGTAAGAGGTAGATTAGAGAAAGTATTACCAAAAATAGAATTACCCAAAAATATTAAAGATAAATCAAAAATAAGAGATCGCTAGCAGAAATGGTTAAATCAAATGATTTTAGCTTTAATCATATATTTATTAATTCTCCTTCTAATGGTTCTAACAATAGAAGTAAGAAATTAACGCTTGTTTTATTACATGGTACAGGTGGAAATGAAGAAGATCTTATTTTTCTTGGAAAGGAAATTGAACCTAATGCATCAATATTAAGTCCAAGAGGAAAAGTATTGGAAAATGGTATGCCTAGATTTTTTAGAAGGTTATCTGAGGGTATTTTTGATATTGAAGATCTTAAATTTAGATCACATGAACTTGCAGATTTTATCCAAAAATGTTCTTTACATTATAAATTTGATTTAAACCAAACAATAACAGTAGGATTTTCAAATGGAGCGAATATAGCTGTTAGTATGCTCTTTCTTCGTCCAGAAGTACTTCAAGGCGCAATTCTTTTCAGGGCAATGGTTCCTTTTATTCCTGATTCTCTACCAAATCTTTTAAACAAAAAAATATTACTATCTGCAGGGTTACAAGATCCAATAGTTTCGAGAAATGAGACAGAAAACCTGTATAGATTGTTTGAAAAGACTAATGCAATCACAACATTGAAGTGGCAATCTTCCAGTCACAATCTGATTCAAGATGATATACTAGTTGCAAAATCATGGATATCAAATAATTTTCCAACTAAATAAAATAGAAAATGCAATTTAATTTATTTTAAAAATTACTATTTTATAATCTGATTTTTCTGACATTTGTTCTAATGGTGATTTGTTTTTTTTCTATTAGAGCAGATAAATATTGTTATTTTTATAATAATATAATTTCTATACCTTTCTTGATACTTTTTCCAAAGATTAGTTTATCATTATCTATATTCCGAATTATTATCTGCAAAAAAACAAATATCATTGGCATATAATCTAAAATGTAATATTCTTATTATCACTAGCAAGTTTAAGCAGTTAAATACCTATAAGGAACAATCTTTGATAATAATTTAAAACATGAGTATTATTGATGAGGACAAAGAAAAAAAAAGGATTCTCATTGAACCAGTTATAAAAATAATAAAAGGTAAAAATTTTGCTTTTTTGGGAACAATAATGAAAGATGGTAGACCACAGGTTTCTCCTATTTGGATCGATATTGATGATAATAATAATATTATTTTATTTAATACAGCCCAGGGAAGAATAAAACATAAAAATATTTCAAGAGATCCTAGAGTATCTCTATCACTTGTCGATAAAAATAATCCATATAGTATGGTAACAATTCAAGGAACTGTCATTGAACAGACAACAATAGGAGCTGATGAACATATAGACAAACTTGCAAAAAAATATCTTAATATTGATAGATACCCAAGTCATTCACCTTCAATCAAACGGGTGATATGTAAAATTAAACCAGAGAAAATGTACTATTTACCTCCAAGATATACAGAGTTTATTGGAAAGTCTTAGGTCTATTTTATTAAAAAAACTATTAAAAACTAATGGTAGACGATTGAATTGAAAATTTAATTTAATATATCCATTAATTAATGACAATCTTATTAATAGATAAATGAACAATAATAGCAATCTTATACATAGATTACTTAAATCTTTGACAGGACACATACAAATTAAGATCATGCTCATAAATGTTATTAATCGAATTTGCAGTACCCATAATCTGTATCTTACTATGAGAGATCCGGCTCAGGGTTGGTGCCGAAAGGGAGTAAATCAATGACTACAAACTTATGGCCAGCATTACCGTTGGCAGAGTGGAAAGATACCTATGCCACATTGCATATGTGGACACAAATAGTAGGCAAGATCCGACTTACACTTACTCCGTTCAGGAATCACTGGTGGAATACTACATTGTATGTTACACCTAGAGGACTTACAACCTCATCTATGCCCTACAATGATAGACTACTCCAGATAGACTTTGATTTTATTGATCACCTGCTTGTCATCCAAACAGATGAAGGTTCTACTAAGAGAATCCCCCTTAGACCACAATCAGTAGCTGAGTTTTATAAAGAAACAATGGCAGCGTTGGGATCCCTAGGGATGCCTGTAACCATCTGGACAACACCTGTAGAAGTACCGGATCGTACTCCATTTGAGGAGGATTTTAAACATGTAGACTATGATCCTGAATACGCACAGCGTGTATGGCGCATTCTGGCTCAAGGAAGTCGTATACTCTCTGAGTTTAGTTCCCGATTTATTGGTAAAGTTAGCCCAGTACATTTTTTCTGGGGGGCTTTTGATCTGGCAGTAACCCGATTTTCAGGACGAATAGCGCCCTTGCACCCAGGTGCACCAAATATGGCCCGTTTTGTGGCCGTAGAAGCATATTCGCACGAAGTGAGTAGTTGTGGATTCTGGCCAGGTGGAGGTCCTATAGATGAACCAGTTTTCTATGCTTATGCCTATCCTGAACCTCAAGGGTTTAAGGAGTATTCTATCCAGCCACCAGACGCGTTCTACCATACAGGAATGGGAGAGTTCCTTCTTCCATATGATGTTGTCCGAAGGTCAGATTCACCTGACAAAATATTATTGTCTTTCTTACAGAGCAGTTATGAAGCAGCAGCAATATGTGCAAAGTGGGATCGTCGTACATTGGAACGTCAGTAGGTGTATATATTCTCCTTCTCTTCGTAATAACCTAATTAGATATGAATTGTAATTGTAAAAGATGTTCTGTATCCTCTGTCTTGTGATATTTATTTAAAATAATCTATATCTATATTTCTACTACCATTCCTCTATCTCTTTGTAAGGATAAAGTAACTTTTTTCTCTTGAATAATAATTAATTTTGATATAAAAAGTTAAAAATTATATAGATAAAGAATAGTAAGTTGGCTAATATAGCTATTATAGTTGGATCAGTAAGGCAGAATCGTCAAGGTATTAAAGTCGCTCGTTGGATGGAAGAAAAATTGAAAAATCGAGATCATATTGTCTATTTTGTAGACCCACTTAAACTTAATTTACCGCTTTTAGATAAAATGTATAAGGAAATTACAAATCCATCAGAAAATTTAAAACAACTGAGAAATCAAATTGTCGAAGCAGATGGTTATATGCCTATCACTCCAGAATAAAATCATAGTACATCAGCAGCAATGAAAAACACGCTTGATTATTTTCTAGAGGAATATTATTTTAAACCTTCTGCAATTGTATCATATTCTGTTGGTGGATTCGGAGGAGTTAATGCTGTACAACATCTTAGATTGATATTTGCAGAATTAGGGGCACCATCAATTTCCTCCTCGTTTTCAATATCCAAAGTTCAAGATGTATTTGATGATGATGGTAAATTAAGAGATCAACTCTATGAGAAAAGAGTACTCCGATTTATTGAAGAATTCGAATGGTATATAGAAGCATTCAAAAACCAAAGAGTCAAAGGAACGCCATATTAGAACACTATTATGGATTAAAGGAATTTTTGATTCGAGTTGGATAGCACTTGTTGTGTCAATTCGATTAGGGGTCATATATCTAGTTTCTCATAATAAGCCAGTGGAAATGGATGTAGTTCAATCCTTTGTTATATGCTTTGACACTCAACCATTAGAACGTCATTAGAACGTTATTTACTATATGTATTATTAAATGTCATAATATCAACAAAATAAGAAAATTATTTTTGAACTAATAAAGACAAGAATAGATTATTGATTAAAATCACAATATACGTTTACAAATAATGATAGACAATTTAATAATTTAAATTTGTCTTATAAATTATATTTCATTGTCTAAGATACAACCTTGTTAAATATTTGATTAGTAGGATTCAATAACTCTAATATTAAATAAGAATATTCTTTTAAGTAGATTTTCTTCTCTTTTACTAATCAATTATATTAACCAAATTCCTATAATGTATATTTTATAAATGTACATTGATCTAGAAGAAGGATTTAAAATAAGATACGATGAATATGGAAAAGATAAACAAAAACATATCCTATTTATTCATGGCCTTGGTTCGTCTCCTATTGTATGGAGAGATATTCCACAAGCATTATCAGAACATTTTCATACAATAGCTGTTGATTTAATAGGATTTGGTGGAAGCGATAAACCTGAATTAAATTATACAATAAGCTATTTTGTTCAATTCATACAAAACTTTCTTAGACAGATTGGAATAAACGATGGAGATAAAATAACAATAATAGGTCATTCCTTAGGAGGATATATAGCAATAGAATATGCAATAAAGAACAGAGAACATATTGATAAGCTTGTATTGATAGATACATCCGGCATGTTGGATAGACCTACTCCTTTACTAGAACAATATCTTGATGCAGCAATGGAAACTGATCCTAATTTAAGATACAATAAAGTGAAAAAGGTATTTGAAAATTTATTGGCAATACCATCGAGGTTACTACCAATTATTGTAGATATCTTTATTTCAGTAATTGAAAAACCTGGAGCAAAGCATGCCTTTGAATCTGCTTTCAGAAATAGTACAACAACTTCTATTAACGTAGAGAAGTTAAAGCAAATTAAAAATATTCCTTGTTTAATAATTTGGGGTAAAAAAGATAATCTTATACCTGTCGATCACATTCACAAGTTTGGACAAATTCTCAAAGATGCTGAACTTTTGGTGATTGATGATGCCGGTCATTCTCCGTTTATAGAGAAAACAGCTATTGTTTACCAGAAGTTATTGACATTCTTATTAGATAACAAGTTCTAAATAGAAATAAGACTTCAGCACATGCATAGCACACTATTGTAACATGTCGTTGAAATCTATTTCAGTTATTTATCTTCTGTTCTTTAACTATTTTGTTCTTTATTTTTATGTAACCTCTCACTTGACGTTGTCATATCCCTAGGGTAACTATTATCAGATATATCTACTACTTTTTCTAACCGTCTACATAACATTTTAAAAGAATCCAAAACATCTATTTCAATTACTCCTGGTAGATGTTGAATATTAGGTACATAATTGTTTATGATGTATAGATTTTGTATTCTGATTTCTATTTTGATGTCACTGCTTTTTAAATCTTCAGAATCTGATCTATTTATAACTTCTACTAAATTTGTCAAACGTTTCTGTTGTTTATCTTGTAATGGATATTTTCCAGAATGAATCGAATCTTCAATCATTTTACATAATTCTGAAATTTTCATAGATGATTTAAATAATGATATAGTAATGCTTAATTTATACCAATCATTCATTTCGATGATTAAAAAGTGAAAACTAGAGTTCTTTATTATATTCATATAGACTACAGTTTTCACATTATTAATTCCTATTATTACTTTCAAACGAATAAGTATATTAAATATTATTTATATAATTTTTATTTTTTACTTTTTATATTATTTCTATATTTTCTATTCTTATTCATATGTAAGGTAACTTATTCTTCCGACATAGTTTTCTATTACTATATTTTTTTGTAGATAAGATTTTTAACATATAGTTTTATAAGCTCTCTCTTTAAGGGTATTGTTATATCTCGTAAAGATAGTACAGCATTTTGTGTCTCTTTTAGCAATTCGTGGTCTTTTCTCAAGATTAATTCTTTACTTGTTACTGGAACTTCTATTGTTTTAGTTTCTTTAACTGGCTTTTTCGTAATTTCGAATGATTTTCCTTGGATACTTCAGATACATCTAATCTGTCTTCTTTTAATGGAATGTGTGATTTGCCAGTTACTTCTTTTTTATTTTTTACTGCTTTTGTCTTGTTCTTAAAATCTGCATCTTGAACTGTTATTTCTTCTTCCATTTTGGTAGTATTAATTTCAGCATCTTGAAAAGATGGTTCATCTTGATATTTACTCAATTCTTGTTCAGAGAATTTGAATTTTAATACATCTCCATGATAACTTTCTGCTTCATCTTTTGGAATGTAGAACTTTTCTTTATCAATTGTTCCTCTTTGTACAATTACATAATTATCTTTAACTTCTTGAACTTTACCCAAATCTTCATCATTATTACCTCTTGCTTCTTTTTTGATTACATCATTCCAATTAATTTTAGAACCCATACTTTGTTTTGTATTTTAAGTTATTTAATAATTCGAGAGAAACTCAATTATTGTCATAACCAAATAGAAGGTGAACACAAATCTTGCAGTTGATTAATTAAGATTAAGATATCAGGAACTATGACTGAATACAACAACAATTTTTAAATAAATTCTTGACTAGATTAATATGTTTTTTTAATTATATAATAATTTGAAATAATTTATAAATTAAATAATCATTGTCATAGCCTGAGCTAAAAAAATTGGAGAGGGAACTAGCGATTAGACTATGATATATTTTTCCAACATCGTTCTAGTGTTAGATCTTAAGTTGCCTGTGGAAGATGATGTTTCAAAATGATGGTTTTAGAATTTCATACTCCAACAATGAGCGATTATTTGTTGATAGTCATTCTAATCTACATTTTACTTTTCTAATTTATATGAATTGTTCCTTTTTTTTCTTTATTGTAGTTGTCATCATCTTTATCATCCTCATCATCATCTTTATTATTCTCATAGGAATGTGATAATATTTTTAAAAATATCCCAGCTATTAGTAGACTTAATAGGATAGATATGAATTTCAATATAGAATTATATAAGAAGGTTATATAAAAACGGATTTCTAAAATGTAACTTTAACTTTTAATTGATAACAAGTGTTACTATATTAACAAAAATTAGTTCTAAAAAAAAAGGGGATTTTTCTCTCATATAACGAGATTGAAAATAATGAGAAAGATGTATTTATAATTCACAATTAAATCTTTTAATTCTTAACAATGAAAACAAATTTACAAATATTTTATGAGATTTTACTTAGCCTATTTAAGAAAATTTAATTTAATTAATAGTATCAAACTAATAAATAGTTTAACACATTAAGGTCATATATTGTAAACCTATTAAACGCTAAAGTTAAGTATTAAATTAAGATCTAATTTAATCAATATGAAACAAATTCGTATTTGCATCATTGTATTGACTACTTTAATAGCATTTGCATCATTTTCACTTCCAATAATTAATATTCCTTTAAAGAACAGTGATGCCTTTGTACCAATATTTCAGGAACAAGATAGTAGCAATAGTAAAATTAAAGATGTAAAAGATGATGCAAAACTTGTTGCTCTTTATAAAACAATTAGAGTTCCTGAAGTTCAAAATTATCATGATATTCTTTCGGCTGAAGTAAATAAAGTCAATGATAATAAAATTTTATTTACTATGGAATTAGCTGGGGATGCTAACACAAATAAAAATTATGAGACAGTATATCTATGGTTAATCTACATTCCTATTCCTAATGATAACGCTGCTTCTACTGTTGACAAAGAATTTCAATTATATACACTAATCATTCCAAATTTTGGAGCAAATTCTAACTTTGGAAATAATGAAGCAGGTTGGTATTTAGCAGTTTTCAATAATACTAACAATGTCTATACTCTACCTTTAGCCAAAATTTCAGATATGCCTACAAACAAGGTTCAAGTGTTTATTGATCCCATTTTCATTGGTAATCCTTCATATTTTAATTACCTCGTTTCGTCCATGATTAGAGTTAATGATACATTTTTGAACAAGCCACCAGATTATTTTGTTGATTTTGCCCCTGACCATTTCACTTCATTTTGGAAACAGTGGTTCAAATAATGAAGAGATACTCAGATTAAAACTTGTTAAAAATAAACGTTATTTATCTGGTCATATCATAATGAATCTTTAATTTCAAATGAAATACTTAATTCTAATAATATCTAAATAGATTAAATTATCTTTTTAAAGTAAACTCAATAATTCTTGAATTCTTTGTATCTGTTACGTATACATTATTATTGTTAGGATTGATTGCTATATCTTCCGGTTTGTTCATTTCGCCTTCCTTTGAACCTTTGGAACCCCACATTGTTATAAAGTTACCATCACTATCAAATTTTTGAATTATGGATTCACCTCTATCAACAACATATATTTTTCCAGAACTATCTATTCCAATACCTGGTATACTATAGGAAAACTTGCTTTCTCCTATTCCTTTGGAACCCCACATTGTTATAAAGTTACCATCACTATCAAATTTTTGAATTCGTGAATTTCCCATGTCTGTTACATAAACATTATTTTTGGAATCCACAACAATTCCATGTGGTTTTATAAACTCGCCACCACTTTGTTTACCTTCACTTCCCCATTTTTTTATAAATTCACCATTATCCTTAAATTTTAAAATTTCAGAGTTTCTTCTATCACTTAGATATATATTCCCATAAAAATCCACATAAAGTTGATGTGGATTTCTTTTTTCTGCATCTCCACCTGTTTTTTCATATCCAAATTTTGATATAAATGTACCATTGGGAAAAAATTTTTGTACACGATGATTATCAAGTTCTACTGTATAAATGAATTTACCATTAGGGTGAACAGCTATGTCATGTAATTGACTAAATTGACCATCAGCAGACCCTTCTTCTCCCCATTTTGTAATAAAAGATCCAACTGAACTAAATTTTTGAAGTCTATTATTTCCAGTATCTGTAACATAAATATTTCCATATATATCAATAGCAAGACTATGAGGAAATATAAATTGTCCATCTTCAGTTCCTGCAGATCCCCATGTTTTAGAGAAAGTATACTCTTCTCCATACACAATATTAATATTCAATTTTTCATTGTTTCCAACAATTATAATAAATGATAAAATAGCAAAAGAGTAACTAATTTTCAAAAGAAACTCCAGATTCATGATATTTTATCTTACTAAATAATATTTAACTTTTGAAAATTTATCCTTATCTATAAGCGAGAAATATAATTCCATAATTTCATAAATTTAAAATTGTGATAATTATAATTAATATCTTGTGGTAATTAAACTAATCCGTGGATATTCAACTGTTTTTGATACAATTTGTATTTCATCAAAAGAAAGAAATTAACAATCTAAATAGACATACATCTATCACGGAAGATTCCAGATGTTCATTCTGATACATTTGTATAAGATTCCATTACTCATTACTAAATAGTTGGACTATTTGAAAGCTATTCATATTAATCTAATTTTCAGAGTGTTAAGATTTATACGTTTAGTTAGAATCATCTATCTTTATCCACGAATATTGTCTTTTTCATATTAAACAAATAATTGCTTGCTATATATTGCAGCACCGTTAGGTAAAGATGAAAATGGTTAATTAATTTAGCAATTAAATTATTATAAATTAAATAATGAAAGCCATAACCCTACTACTATTGAGGAATATTATCAATAATAGAAAGGCTATGAAAATCAATTCTGTTTTGCCTTTGGACTGTGTTAACCTTCAAGAAACATAATATTTAATTCTTTGAGATAAATTATTTGTCATAGCCCGAATTATTTGATGGAGCTTATATGTAGAATGGCCAGACTATTTATTGCAACAATTACAATGCCACTTCTAGATTTGAGTTATATAGTTTTTTGAACTATTAATTCAGTATTTACCATAATTTTGTATTTATCAATGCTTATAAATTTAAACATAAAATAATAATAACTTGATGTATAAATTTTCTCTAGATCAATTGCTTTTATTGGGATCTATTATATACTAATTTACCTACCATCTTTACAATTCAAGCCATGAAAAATAAAAGTGAAATTGCCAAATCCTTTTACTGCCCTGGAAAAATAAATATATCATTCATCCTTCACTTCTCTCGATTAAATAGGA
The DNA here is from genome assembly GCA_036520175.1 of Nitrososphaeraceae archaeon. Lineage (GTDB taxonomy): Archaea > Thermoproteota > Nitrososphaeria > Nitrososphaerales > Nitrososphaeraceae > TH1177. Next base: position 22,815 of record DATDKD010000053.1, on the reverse strand, counting down.
TCTATTTATTTATACTTAAGAAAGCAGAGCGGCTTTACAAGAAAATTGAATGTTCTAGAAGTAAAAGATTGTAACGGTACAATCTATTATATAGGAGATTCTTCTTTAATCTCGAGAATTATTGTTATGAAAGATATCAGTCTGGTGTTCCACCTATACAGGCACAGTAACCAAATTCATCTATTCGAGAATTACAAAAATTGCAGTACCCATATAGATTATAATCTACATCACTAGCATATTTTCCAAAATTCTTAAAATGATCATCTAATTCTTCTGAAACATTCTCAATCGAAATATCACGAGAATTATCTTCATATCTCATAATGATAAGTAGTGAACATTATTAAAAAATATTATATTTTATTGGATATAATTAATTAATTAGTTGACGAAAATCCTTCTTTATCTTTAAATTTTACTTCATTTTTGGCAAAATTGTCAAACTATTTCTAGCTATCATTCATTGACCTTCAGGAATTGCATAATAAAAGATTAATTGTAAATTATTATTATTTTATCTTCATTTCTTTTTGTTGCTTGGTTGTTATCCTTGTTTTGTTCTTTCTTAAAGTCATAAATCAGTCTGTCTTTATTTTTCAGATAGTTTTACTTTCTTGCAATTACTCTATAACTGGCACTAAAACAACTCTAAAGCTGAATCCTAACGTCATTATATATTTATTAAAAAAAACACATATAATATATCCAATAATAGGATCTTTATAGATTAATCATTCTACATAGTGCTCATGTATTAACTGGTCATAAAGTCTAATTGATTTAATATTTACAAATTCTAGCATGCCATATCTTGATAGTTCTCTTCCAAATCCGCTTTTTTTAATACCTCCAAATGGAACCCTAGGATCTGAAACGACTACATTATTGACAGATACTATACCAGATTTTATGATATTAGATAATACTTCTGCATTTTCAAGGTCTTTTGTCCAAATACTAGCTCCAAGACCGAATTCAGAGTCATTTGCAAGTTTAATAGCTTCCTTTTCATTTTCAGCTATCAGAATAGGAGCAACCGGTCCGAATACTTCCTCATTTACTATGCGCATATTTGGAGTAGTATTGCCAAGAATAGTCGGCTTATAGAAATAACCTTTACTTCCCATTTGTTCTCCACCTATCAAGACTTCCGCTCCTTCTTTAATAGAGTCGTTAACTTGTGAATCTATAGTTTTTAATGCCTTTGCATTTACAAGCGGTCCTATATCAGTATCATCAGAAGAAGGATCGCCAACTTTAAGTTTCTCTGTTTTTTGAATAAACTTTTCAATAAATTCATTTGCAATATTTTTTACTACAATAAATCTTTTACTTGCTATACAACTTTGACCACAATTAATAAAACGTCCTTTTACTGCTCCTGTTGACGCTTTTTCTATATCTGCATCTGCACATACAATAAAAGGATCACTACCTCCTAGCTCAAGTACAGTCTTCTTTAGTTGGGAGGTTGCTCTCTGTGCAACTTTGGCTCCTACAGGAACACTTCCAGTAAATGTAACAGCATTTACGTCTGAATCTACAAGTATTTCTGCAACACTAGAATCTCCTATTACTGTCTTAAAGATTCCTTCAGCTAATCCAGCTTTATCAAAGGTTTTTTCAATTTCTATTCCACATTGCATGGTCGCGCTGGCTGGTTTTAGTACAATAGTATTTCCAGCAACCAATGAGGGAGCTGCAAAGCGTAATGCCTGCCAATAGGGAAAATTCCATGGCATTATGCTTGCTATAACGCCTAATGCTTCGAATTTTATAATACTCTTTCTTGCATCAGTATTAAAAGATTCCTCGTGGATAAAGTTCTTTCCATTATCTGCAAAATATTCAATAGCCCATACACATTTCTCAATCTCAGCTCTTGCTTCTTTAATTGCTTTACCCATTTCATTTGTAGCTGTTCTAGAAAGATTTTCTTTGTTCTTTCTTAATTCGTTAGCAACATGATAGAGAGAATCAATCCGTTTGTCAAAGTCTTTCCCCCATTCTTTGTAGGCATCTCGGGCTTTCTTTACAACTGTACTTACATTTTCTTTTGTCATCATAGTATATTTGTTGAGAATTTTCTCTGTTGTCGGATTTATGGTTATTAATTCAGCAGAGTTTGTCAAGGATTTATTACACCTCTACCAAGAATTTTACCGTCCCTTAACATCTTCAATGCTTTTGTAGCCTCCTCAAGTTTGAATTTATTCGAGATAATCGGTTTTATTATGCCTCGCTTTGCCAATGATACAAGTTCTATTAGATCATTCATACTTCCAGTATAAGATCCAATTAATTTGTATGATCTAGTGGGCATTGCAATTAGATTCAATTTTAATTCACCACCAAAAAGTCCGACTAATACCAATTTCGCTCTTCTTCTAAGAAAATTCAAATCAGTTTCTACTGTTGAGGAAGCATTAACAAAATCAATTACTGCATCAGCCCCCATTCTCCCAGTCAATTCCATGACTGCTTTCACAGCATCTTCCTTTTGTGAATTGATAATATCATCTGCTCCGTTTTCTTTTGCTGCTTTAAGCTTATTGTCATCTCTATCTAAAGCAATTATTCTTGAACCTGTTATTGCCTTTGCTAATTGTATAGCCATCAATCCCAGTCCTCCTGTCCCAACAATTACTACATTATCATTAGGTGTCAGATTGCCATTCTTTACAGCACCATATGCTGTAAGTGCAGAACATGATAAAGGAGCACTTGTATCAGTATCAATTTCATCTCCAAGTTTAACTAAGTATTTGTAACTAGGTACTAAAACATATTCAGCATATCCTCCATCATTATAAATTCCTAAGGATCTAGGTTTATCACAAAGATTTTCTTCTCCCGTTCTGCATGCAGGACAGAGCCCTTCCCCAATCCATGGGTACACAAGAACTTTTTCATTCTTTGCAAAACCTTCTGTCTGTTCGCCTAGACCATCTATTATTCCTGCAATTTCGTGTCCTGGGGTTAAAGGATATTTTACTCCTCTGTCAGTAGTTTTCAAAAATTGCCCTTGTGGACCTTCATATCCTCCCTCCCATAAGTGAATATCACTATGGCAAACTCCAGATGATTGAACTTTTACTAACACTTGAGAACCTTTAGGTTTTGGAGTTTTATTTTCTTGGATTTGAAGAGGTTGATTAATTTCAATAATTTTAGCAGATTTCATTTCTAAGTTTATCCATTAATAATTTTTTTTTTGACTTCAATAAAATAGTAAATTAACACAAAATATATTAAGATTATCTATTTGATTATCTATTTAATACTGGGAAGAAAAAGCATTATCATTACGGAAACTAATAAATGATAATAATAGTATTAATAACATATAAAATATAAGAAATTCCTTCAAAAATGCCTTATTAGAAAGAATATAAATATATATTTTGTTATTGTAACACAAATTAGATAGAGAATATAATTATTATTTCATGATTGTTTCTTATATTCCTAATATTCCAAGTAATTTTCGGGTATCTTTAAAATAATAACTAAAAAAATTATATAATAACAAATTCAAGGATATGGTGTATAGCAACAATTTCGTCTTATATTTACATCAAATTCCTTTATACTATCATTGTATTTTTAATAAGAAAATAATATAAAACTACTAAATTCCAATAACAGAAAATATTATATTAATAAAAGAAAGAAGTTAAAAAGATAATTTACGTTATCTTCAATTGTTCATTCATTTTGAAGAAGGTGAAAATACTATATTCTAGACATTTATGATAAATGAAACTTTGAAATAAAAAGTATTATTTTTTATTTTGGTATAAGATTTATAGTCGAATTTGGTCTTATTCTATTATTAGAATCAATAACATTGTAGATAAAATGGTATTTACCATCTTTTTCTTTTTCTAATTTAATGTGACCAAAATTAAAAAGAGCAGTTTCACTGTATAGATATGTGGCATTAATTGTAGGATCCAGAGGATATGGTTTATCATTTGTATATACGCTTAATGGACCATTTGTCATTTCGTAAAATGTGAATAGATCTTTATCTCGATCAAAGTCTTGAGATACTTTTACTGTTGCAGCATAATGTACGTCTGTTGTAAGAAAGATAATATTTTTAATGTTTCTTTCATCTAGGAACTTTAGAAATTGATTTCTCTCATTAGTAAATGTTAGTGTATTTGAAGCATTATTAGTTGCCCAATTATTACAAGCATGCATATACCCAATACAATCAGGAATAGTAATTGGGATAGGATTAGATATTATTTTCCAAGTAGCATTAGATGACAAGAGTTTGTTCTTTAACCAATCAAGTTGTTGTTTTCCGTATAATGTTTTATTGTTTTGGAGGGTGTCTGGTAGTATATTTATACTCCGATATGAATGGGCATCTAATAAGAATAAATCAAGATTTTTACCCCATTGAAACATTCTATATATCTGGTCTGGTTTTTCTTTATTTTTTTCAATAGGAGAAAATTCAAAAAAGTAATTGACTCCAGTCTTAACTAAATTAGCATAACCATTTTTGTTTCTTTCATTTGGATATTTAGATACCTCATAAAAAGACCAATTTCCATAATTATCAATTACTTCATGATCATCTGATTGTGAATACATAGATGTATCGTTAAGAAAATTCTGTAAATGTGGATCTTCTCTGTTGTATTCCCAATGTTGCAAAAATGTGCTATTTAATTTATCTTGATCATTCCAGTCTATATCATTTACTCTTTTAAAATTACCTTCTATATTTTGCCAATATTCATAATCCTTTTTAACTAAATTAGTTAAATCGTTACAAGTTCCATCTGCATAAATTTGATCTCCATTAAAAACAAAAAAATCCGGTGCTGTTGATTTCATTATTGAAAAAATATAGTATCCAATTTCTTGTTGTCTGCATAAAGTCGCTCCACCTAAATCCCCCGCGATTACAAAATTTATTTTTGTTATCTCATTTTCATTAGGAGATGTTGTAAATTTGCCAGTTTTATAATCAGATTTTAGTGATGCATTATCGAGATCGGTAAACCATACTTTGTAATAGTACATTGTATTGGGTTTTAAATTAACCAATTTCACCTGTCCTGCAAAATCGGTTGAGGAATTAACTAAAGTTTTTAAAATAGTATTAGAAGAGGAATTATTTAAAAGATCATTAGATTTATTATAAGATACGTTCATAATAGATTGTGCGTTTGATTTTGACCAGATTATGGCACTATTTTTTGTTACATCTCCACTAGCAATACCATATTTAATCTTTAAATTATCTTCTAAGCCATGAGATTCTTTAAATGGCATTAAAAAAATAGTAGATATTAAAATTGTTACAATAACTATAGTAAACTTACTACTGAATTTAGTAACATTATTTTTATTTGTCATTAAATATAATCATTCAAACATAATTCAGAGTATAAAACATTTTTCTAAAAATATCTTTTTTGTTTTCGTTATTTGAACTTGAATCTTATACTTAGCTCAAAAAGTCAGATTTAATTTCTACTAAAAGTTAACTTTTTAATTTAGAAATTAGACAGATGCTTTGACATCTTGAATTATTATTTGTTGGCCTGATTGTTCAGAACTGAATCAATACTTTAACATAAAAATTTAATATCTAACGAAGAATGGGTATTAACACATTGCCTAGCATTCACAAAATAATGTAGATGTGACCTAATTCAAAATATCATTTAATTTTATTTATTATAGATTGTCACTATCTCTTCTTTTGGTTTATCTATTTTTAATAAAATATAAAGACCTATTAGGAAATGGTTCAATATATTCTAGATTATTAATTATATTTTTTTCGTTACTAAATTTAATGAATATTAAGAATTATGACTTAATTATGATTTTCTTATTATATTAATACTAGTAACATTACCTATTGCATCTTACCGCAACAGGACCGGTGAAGTGTCAATATGGATTCTAAACAAAGTATAGGGTTTACGGCGAAGATCCTGTCCCTTTTGGTAACGTGCTTGGCGATGTAATTGGTTGGCTGTAACATATAGGTATCCATCCGAGGCTATAGAGAGTGTGTCAGGCCATAAGAGACGCGGGTCATGTACTACGGTTTCCCATTTTCTATTATCAGGGTGACGACGTAGAATAGAATTGTGCTCATAGTTTGTAGAGTAAATATAACCTGTTGCATCCGATTCTAGCCCGTCAGCTGCTCCTCCCTTATCTCCCTCATCAGCCACAGTATCGGCGACTTTTCTCTTGTCAAGGGCTCGGTCGGCTAGTGCGTCGGTGTCCACGCTGTAAAGCTTACGACTGCCAAGCGGGCAATAATAGAGACGAGAACCATCTGCGCTTATTGCGATGCCGTCAGAGCCCATGCTAGCACCTTGCTTTACTGATCCATCCTGCTGATGTTCAAGAAAAGGTCTCCCTTCTACAATCGGAACAAAGTTTTGCAACTCCTCTGCTTTAGTCGAGGGATGGTCATGTAGGTGACGCCAGCTCTCACCGGATGCCAAATCCACAATAATGATTCCATTTGGTCCTTTTTGAGATGAGTCGGTGATGAATGCCATACCTTCGTTACCTCGTCGTAAGTCAAAACGGACATCATTGAGATAAGTAGTGGGCAAAGCTACGTCTTGAGGGAAGAGAATCTTCTTGACAACCTGATCGTTGGTCAAATCTACACAGACTAACTTAGGCCCCCCATATTCCGGCTGTTGAAAAAGAGGGCTACCGGTATCGAGAATCCATAGACGATCCACAGGATCGACAACTACTGATTGTACGGATACCAACGCCTTAGCAAGATCATGTGGATCTGTTTGATTAAAAGACTCGTCAGGATAGGCAACAGCCTTGCCATTCTTGATCTCGGCGACAGTAAATTGTACATCATCACCCCATTTTGGAAAGTTGACGAAAATACGTCCTTTTTGTGACACAGTCACGCCAGTCGGCATAGCTCCATTAAAGTACGCTACAGGTTCTAACACGCCTAAAGGTTCATCTGCTGGCAATTCCCGAATTGAAATATTATTTTGCGATGTATCGTCTTGATGATTGATTGACATGGTTATTTACCTCTTTTAATATGATGGCTCAATTAATTTCGATTTTGCAAATGTGTTATTATATACAAATCGTGAAATCAAAACAGGCTGAAAAACAAATCGTATTGAATCTAGTATTATAGTATTTACTATTTCGTTGTAATAAAGAATACTATTCTTATTCATTGTGTTACTAAACATAGGTAATATATTATATAATAGTTATTAAATATACTTTAGAAATCCCCTCATCATTTTAATCTAATATAAATAAAATTTATGACATAATTAAAATCATATCTTACACCTTTCTCCAATAGCTTAACTAATAAATATTATTGAAAATAATATTATTGAAAAATAAATTCTATAACATAAATAAATAATTATAATTACTCTTTTTTCTTTTTTGTTTTTCCACTCATACTAGCATTACATACAGCGTATGGATTGACGTGCTTTCCTGATTTTCCTTTCACTTTTTCTACACACCTGTCAAATTTCTTTGTATTTACTCCTTTCTTGATACCTCGTGGCATATTATCTATAGGTTAATATATTTAATTAAGATTGTAGAAAAATAATTTATAAAATTACTCCAAACAAAGGAGTATAACAGTTAATTAGAGTTATTTTTATTGCCTATTATATTTTCTAGTAGTATTGTTATAAATTTAAAAATATTGAGCCCAATATAAACAAACGATTTTACATGATTATTCTGCTCTTTATATACATTTAGATTACAATGTAGAACAATTCGGAATTTACTTTTACTTTCCAATATTTATGTTACTATGATTTAAGAAATAATTTTTAATTATTCTATAAAGTTTAACAATCTGAAAATTTAAATTTGTTCAACCGGATCTCAATTACATGAAATACTCAAAGCGCTCTAGTCATATCAACAGTTAGAAATTTCTGAACATCTTCTAAACTACAAAATATCTACATAAACAAATTGTTCAAATATATTGACTAAAAAGTTACTCATTATAGTAGTGATCTAATGTTAAAACTGTAAAACTTAGGAAAAATACTTTTTTACTAAGGTATTGAAAATCATTAACTCAAATAATTCATATTATTTTTAACCTTCTGAATTTATATATTCTTAAATTTAAAGTTTCTGAAATGAGAGAGGAAAAGAAACGGGATAGAAAAAGGATAGAAAAACACAGAACAACAAAAACAGCAGTAATCTATAGTCGTTCAGCTCGATTCCTTCTCGTTTTACTTAGCAGTACTCTTTTGGTAATAATGTTCTCTGAAACTATGTTACTACCGGCTATTCCTGAGATTATGCAAGATTTTAACATACCCTATAGCACTGCAGCCTGGATATTCAGTGCATATCTCATTGTAGCTGCAGTTATGACACCAATTGCAGGCAAGCTTTCAGATATCTATGGAAACAAGAAAATACTGCTTATCTTGCTTATATTGTATGTAGTAGGTGTTGTAGCAGGAGGATTTTCTGACAACATATCTTTTCTTCTCGCGAGCCGGATAATTCAGGGTGTAGGCTTAGCAGCAGTTCCTGTAGCTTTTAGTATTATCAGAGATTCTTTTCCTCCTGAGAAACTTTCTATGCCAGTAGGAGTCTTCAGCTCAGCAGCTTCAGGTGGATCTGTAGTAGGGCTACTAATAGGTGCCAGTATAATCCAGAATTTTGGATGGCATGCTACATTCCTCTTTATAGCTCCAGCAGCAATGATTGTAACTTTTATGATTGCTCGATTTGTTCCTACTGATGATAAGTTTAAGCAGCTGCAGCAGCAGCAGGAGCATCTACAACCATCTGTAAATGATAACAATAGTGGTGAAAAAAATGTCAGTAATCGTAGAAAGTCTATGATAGATATTAAGGGCGCAATAGCACTTTCAGCGACGATAACATCTTTTTTGATTGCACTCACATTCATAGAAAATAGTAATTCATTAGAAAATTCGATAGGAATTGCAGGAATTTCTTTTATCTTATCAGCAGCTTCTTTGATTCTCTTTATCTTTATAGAAAAAAGGACAAAGATGCCATTGATTGATTTGTGGCTGATAAAACAAAGAATCTTGTTCCCAACCTATGTTATGATGATAGTTACTGGGACCACAATATTTTTGGTTTATCCTACGATAGTACAATTAGTAAGAAGCCCTCAACCGGCAGGTTTTGGTGGAGATGCTGTATATGCGGCTTACGTCCAGCTTCCGTTTATGCTAGTATTCTTAATATTTTCTAGTGCAACATCCTACATTATATCTAAATTAGGAAAAATAATGCCGACGGTGTTAGGAAGTGCAATCAGCATTGCAGGAGAGGTTGGTCTGTTGATGCTGCACTCTACAGGACTCTTGGTATCTATAAATCTTACAATAATTGCGATTGGACTAGCACTGACAATGACTGCAATTTGGAACTTGATCGTTTCTTCTGCTCCAAGGGAGTTTATGGGAATATCGACAGCAATAGGAGCCCTACTTTCATTCATTGGAATGGCCATAGGTCCTGCCTTGGCAGGAACCTATATGCATACTTTCTATATATCTATAGAGGGTATTGCTGGTTTATATCCTTCTCCAGAATCGTTCAATATGATCTTCTTTACAGCTGCTGCGCTGTCAGCTGTGTCATTGACTTTTTCTTTATTGTTAAAGAGAAGAACGTCAATGTACAAGAATATGTTCCATAAATAAGCCACAAATATGTTAAGATAATATTATTCAAAACAATCACCAATTTCTTTTGCTATTATCTTCTTTTAATCTAAATTTTATTTGGAACAAGAGAATGAATTATCACATTTTTGCCAGCTCTGCTTTAAACCTATAAATGGCTATAATGCGACATACTAAACCGATTTGAATAACATGTACAAAATCTACTAGAATCATTAATCAAGACTACTTAACACTCATGAAATTCATACGCACAGAAAATCATTTAACTTCATTTTTACAAGGTAATATATGGTTGTAACAAAGGTTAGCAAGGAAATTTCTCTAACCGAATACCCATATGGAATGCCCACAGAAAATAATTTCAGACTTGTACAAGTTCATATTCCAGAACCAACAAAAGAAGGAGAATTCTTGGTACGTAACATCTGGATGTCCGTAGATCCATATATGAGGGGTCGCATGAGAGAAGGAAGTAATAGCTATATACCTCCCTTCAAATTAGGTCAGCCGTTAGAAGGAGCATGTATAGGCCAGATTATAGCATCAAACAATAATCAGTTTACAGTAGGTGAATATGTCTTAGGAATGCTTGGCTGGCGTGAGTATTGGTTGTCCCATGGTTCAGATGTTATTAAGGTCAACCCCAAGATAGCCCCAATTCAATCATTCCTTGGAACATTTGGTATGACAGGTCTTACAGCATATGTAGGACTTTTAAAAATTGGTGAGCTTAAAGAGGATGACACAGTATTTGTGTCAGCTGCATCAGGTGCAGTCGGTTCTGTTGCATGTCAAATCGCAAAGACCAAAGGTTGTCATGTTATAGGAAGTGCTGGCTCAGAGGAGAAAGTAAAGTGGCTTGTTGATCAAGCTGGAATCGATAATGCCTTTAATTACAAAGAAGTGAATGATATCTCTGAACATCTCCGAAAAGTCTGTCCCGATAAAATTGATCTTTACTTTGATAATGTAGGGGGAAAACACCTAGAAGCAGCTCTTGACAATATGAAAACATTTGGCAGAATAGTGCTTTGTGGTATGATATCACAATACAACTCTAGGTCTCCACTTCCTGGTCCATCTAATCTCATGTTGGCTATAACAAATCGACTCAAGCTTCAAGGATTTATAGTAAGAGATCATTATAATATGCTAAACGAGTTTCATGCCGCTATGGCCAAGTGGATTGGCCAAGGAAACATCAAGTGGAAAGAAACCGTGTCAGAAGGAATAGAGAATGCACCAAAAGCGTTCCTTGGACTTTTCAAAGGAGAAAACTTTGGTAAAATGCTTGTAAAGATTGGTCCGGATCCGGCTTTATAAGGCTAAGGCTAGATTGAGTACTAGTCTATTACTAAGTCAGGAAGAAAAAAGATGAAAGCAAGGGAAAGATTTTATCAAATCAGTAAAGAATATTGATATCTAATAGCTTTTGTAGAAATTACTGCAGTAAAGTAGTACTTTGTGTGAAAGTATTAGTGACAAGCTTAGTACAAACCATAACCCGAATGTTGACGACTAATAATCTAAATAATAGTCTAATAGTATAAAGGGCTGAAACTCTTTTCTCTTGTAGATCCTATATTCGGCAAATCATTTCGATTCGTGGAAAACTTTGGTAACAAATACTAATAGAAGATAAAACAAAGACATATACTGTTTTCTAATGTCTACTATAGTGATAAGGATAGATAGTTTTGCCATCACAATTTACAATTATAGATGCTCCTTCAATTCTAGGATTACGACCTACAGGAGTAGAATATCTACCGGAAGCACTGAAGGCAGCAGGTCTGATGGAGAGGTTAAATGCTGATTACTCAGGACGAGTTTCTTCTTTGCCTTATAATTCCGAGCGTGACAAAATAACGCTTCTACTAAATCCTGACTCCATCAAAACATTTTCTTTAAATCTTGCAGACAGAGTCGCTTCTGTGATTCGTAATATGCGATACCCAATTGTACTAGGAGGTGATTGTAGCATATTAATTGGAAATCTTTTAGCCCTACGGCGTTTAGGAAGATATGGTTTGTTCTTCATAGACGGTCACGCTGATTTTTATCAACCAGAAGCATCTTTAACAGGAGAGGTTGCCGATATGGATCTTGCAATTGTATCTGGGCGTGGTCCAGATGTACTCACTGATATAAATAATTTCAAGCCACTTGTCCGAGATCAAGACATAATTCTATTTGGCTACCGTGACAGAGAACAAGCCGCAAGTTTCGGAAGTCAAGATGTTCGAAATACCGATATTAATTCATTTGATCTTACATACGTGAAAGAACTAGGAATTACAAATGCTGCGTCAGAGGCTGTGGAAAAGCTTTTGCAGCAGAATGAACTACTCGGATTTTGGATCCATATCGATGCTGATGTATTGGATGACTCAATCATGCCTGCAGTAGATTATCGTCTAAATGGAGGTTTAAGTTTCTCTGAGCTAAGCGAGCTTTTGAAAATCATAGTTGCCTCAGGTCGCACTGTTGGGATGGATATTACTATATTCAATCCCAATCTTGATTCGGATGGTTCAATAGCCTATAGATTTGTCTCGAGTATACTAGAAGGTCTATCGTTCATAAAATAAGAAATTCTTTTTGACTGTTATCTTTACTCAACATATGGTTCGCAAAGAGATAGGATCCTAAGAATCCCCTAATTGATTTATTGGTATATTATGAGGTCTCTGAAGGTAAATGAGAAACGATTAAACAGAAATTTTATAATCATTTTGTTTATACCCAAAATTATCAATAATAAAAGATTGTTTTATATCTTTACTATCCGAGTTTATGTGTTCATCTCAGAGCATATTGTTACGTAACTTTTTTCTTATTTTGTTTGTTTATATATTCGAATTTATATATATCTTCTTTCTGATTCTTTAATTGGATAATCATTTGCACTCATATCACGAATTCTCATTAAACCACTATCTTCAAATTCCCAATGTTCATTTCCATGGGTTCGCATCCATTGACTTGGATTATCCGCATCTCTCCATTCATATTCAAAACGTACAGAAATTCTATTTTTGTTATAACACCATAGTTCTTTCATGAGACGATAATCTAATTCCTTAGCCCATTTTCTTTTTAGAAATGCTATAATTGCTTCTCTACCCTCAAAAAACTCAGTACGGTTACGCCATCGTGAATCTACAGTATATGCTTGTGCTACAAGTTCAGGGTTACGAGTGTTCCAAGCGTCTTGAGCTGCTTTGACCTTTGCTTTCGCTGTTTCTTCATTGAAGGAAGGCTTGATGTCAGTGGGTTTCATACTTATTTCTATTAGAATATATGAATATTTATAAATTAATTTTTCAATATGGAAAAGATCATGATCACTTCGTAATTTACGGAAATAATATATTCATAAAATATCGGTACTGATAGTTATTCAATTCCCCAATCCGAAAAATCAGTTATCTCAATTCCTAATTCTCTCTCTAGGTTTTGGATTCGTTTTGCATATAGATCTATCTTATCCCATTCCTTTTTTTCTTTAGCAATCACAAAACCAACCCAGGATTTATGAAGAGCTCCCCAGGTCTGACTTTCAAAATATCCAGAAGGTAATATACGATCTCCATATTTCAAACCCCTCTTGTAATATTTGAGAGAAAATCTTTGGCCATATGTCCTCCAAAACTTGTCATTGGAGATCCTATATCTTTGAGATTTCATCTATTAGATAACAATTAGAATCTAAAGTTAATAAGCTAATAAAAAAACTAATGGGATAAAGTAAATTTAGTTTAATTTAAAAAGAAATTTTTTTGAAGATAGCTTTGTAGATATCTCCACATAAGATACTATATTTTAAAAACTTTTTCCTACAATATTTTGTATGCTAATTAGTATAGCCTCACAGAATCATAATACTATTGACATTTATGACTGTCATGATATAAATTATTTTCTTGCTACAAGAAAAAAAGATTATTTATTTATTTTTAATTAAATTGAGTATTTTTATTGTTCTTTCGTGCATTACTTATTCCATTCCTGAAGGGTTGCAAGCTTTATTTTTTAATAGAACTATTACAGACATGATTGTATCATCCAAGAATATCCACAATGTATTTTAGTCCTTTCCATGAAAGAGACTATCAGCATTTGGATAATATCCATTCTGAGTGAGATGGTTTTTGACGATTTTTGATAGTATTTCAGAATCTGATTCTCCATTTAATTTTAAGTTATTGTCAATAATTTGTTTAGACTTCTTCTGGTAACTCTACATTTACTGATCTTTTACTCATTGTCCTATAATTATTATTTGTTATTGTAATGCTTATTATTTTAATAAAAATATTCTTTATAATATCAAGGAAGAGAATTAAATTGTAGAAGTAGAATATTTTAAAGCTCATGTTTCAATTACTATTTTTCCTTATTTTTTTATGTTGTAAAATATTTTTACTATTTAAAAAAATGTTACAATTTTTTATACAGGATGTCTTTCAAAGAATCCGAAAAGATCTTCGAAAGATACTATAGGATGGCTCTCCACTTTACATGAATCTAAGATATTTCTACTTAATAATTCCAATAACTCTAACTCATTTGCTACATCTATTACAAAAAAATGCCCACGTTTATCAGCTAATTGTCCTCCAGTTAGGAATTTTCCTGAGTTCATGATTGTTTTAATTTGGGTTTTTATCAATTCTGTTTGTCTTCTCAGATCTTCTTCTTTGTGAATAGTATCAAAAACTTCTGTAGTTACAAGAAATTTCATTAACTTAGTAAATTAAATAATTAATTTAAGTTTTAGTATAGTACAAGAGCTTTCTAATATTAAAATAAAATGAGACTAATATAATTATTCTATAACCTCGTATTTTTAGTAGATGTTCTAGAATAAATAGGACATCATTGCACTTAAAGCAATCAAAATATCAAATTTACAGGCGATTCAGTAAAATGTTATGTATGCTTTATCGAATTTCAAAATGCCACAAACAAAACTGCTAAAACAGATGATTCCTCACACATAGGGGCGGATACTATTCCCGCTTGCTAGATAAACCCGTCATAAAAATATCGCAAAGTCGTTTTCGTTGAACTAGCTCAATTGCTCTGGAAGTTTTATGAATACCCCTTCATAAGGAGATGTTAGTCTCTCTTATTGTCATGCTGCAGTACTTTTGTATCCTTTAAATGGAAACTTATTTAAATTACTCCTAGTGGAGTACCAGGAGGTGGTATTGGAAATGCACGATCAATCTCGTTAGCTTCATCCTCTGTGAGTTGCCATCCCACTCCTCCACTATTCTCTTTGACTCTCTCTGATCTTGTTGTCTTTGGAATAGTGAAGGTAGATGGATGACGGGTCAGATAATTTAGTGCTACCTGTTTAGGAGTTCGATTATGTCTTCTGCCAATTTCTATTAGTAACTTCCCTTCTCTACTAGAAGGAGATGGAAAGTTGCCATGTCCAAACGGAGCATATCCCACTACAGCTATTCTCTTTTTACTGCAATATGGAAGCAAACGTGGTTCAATTCCGCGATCTCGTAAATTATAAAGTACCTGATTACATGCGATTTGCTCAGTTTGTAGTACTTGTTCTGCCTCCATTAAATCTTCAACATCAAAATTGCTAACACCAATGTATTTCACTAGACCTTCGGCTACAAGTTTTTCCATAGCACGCATTGTCTCACTCAGAGGATAACTGCCACGCCAATGAAGCAAATATAGATCAAGCCAATCTGTCTTTAATCGTTTCAAACTCCTTTCACAAGCCTTCAAGGTTCCGTCATAGGAAGCGTTAGCTGGTAATACCTTACTAACTAGAAATATTTCATCGCGTCTTCCTGTTATGGCTTCTCCTACTAATTCCTCTACATGTCCCTCTCCATACATCTCTGCAGTGTCAATATGACTCATTCCTAGATCTAAGCCTAACCTTAATGTATGTATGGCTCTTGATTCAGTTTCAGGATCACCGTCAATCATCCATGTTCCTTGGCCGATAATTGGAACTTCAACACCAGTCCAACCAAATTTACGCTTACTCATTTTCCTTATACGATCATTGCCAAAATTTTCAAATTACAGGTTTGAGCTAAAACGTTCTCGGCAACAGTAATGTTTTTTTTTATATCACCAATAAGTATAATCATTACATTCTCCTACACAAGAATTCATAATAAGTATTATTCATAGTAAAATAAAGTAAACAAAGTAATTCAGACTGCATTATACACTGTAAATTATAAAGAACACAAATTTAATCTAAACTGATTCTTTTCAGAAATTCTACCATCGATAATCTATTTTAACTTAACATATGACTTCTTATTATTTGGAATTTAATTCGTTAATATAACCTATTTCTAATATCAAAATGTATTAGAAGTATGGGAAGATACAGGAATAACCCTAATCCAGGTAGTAATAATAATGGTCTGTTAATACGATTACTAGGTTATGCTCTAACTACATTTATTATCCCATTTGTCATTCTACTAATGCGAATACTAGCTTATGCCATAGTTACAGTTGTCATTCCATTTATCCTTAATATGATACGAAAGGTACTAAGTGATCAACAACGCCTTCTATGTAATAAATGTCATGGAAAATTACAAGTAATTGATAAAGAAGGTAATCTATATTGCAAAAATTGCAAAATGATTAAAATGGATCCCCACTAAGAATTAAAAAAATTTTCTTATCAGGATTGTTCAAATAATTTGCCAAAAATTTATTTAATGGAAATGTACATGATTTTTTACCACTGAATAACTATCAATTCTATCTCTGTAATAACATCCATTTCTGAATAGTATCTAATGCTGTTCTATGCTCCTGTATTTTACAGCAATATTATAGAGATTACTACATAGTCATTCAGTGGTATTGAGATTGGGAAAAATTCTATATTAGACCATAGGATAATTGAAATGATAACGTTAGTAGTAGCCGTCGCAGCAATAGTTTATTAACCTCTTCTACTGCTGCGAAATATTATTCTCTATTAGTATTATCATTTCTTCCAATTTCCCATTCTCAATTTAATTAATTTATTATTTATTTTGTTCTGTTGATCTAATGATGTTTAATAAATGGGGTTTTGATTAATGGGTGTTAGGTTTGTATTGTAATACTTATTATGTTTACTTGAATGGATCGATGATGGGTATAAAAAATAGATATACAATAAAAAAAAGACTGACATTTTACTAATACTAAACTATTTATCTCAAATCATATACAATTAGTACAGCAACATTGAATTTACTATTATTATTATTATTATTTTAGTATAAATATGTCTCCTATGACTTTTACCACTTTTAATATTAAAAGGAAATAAGTACTACTTACTGCTATAAACTATTATAAAAGAGATTTATTGATTTTGATCTTCAAATATGATTCTAATTGAAAGGTAATTATGTTTATAAACCTGTAATCATGGTTAAGTCTTGATATATGTTAAGCAAACATTTCTAGAAATAGGTTATCAAATGTAAATTGAAACCTTTTTTTTAGTAACATATATTACCATTAACTTTGTTATTTAATTGTTAAATATCATAATCTTCTATTAAATTCTATGGATGATTCGTTTGACTGGAATAAAGTCATAAAAAAAGAAGCTAAATCAAATGATAATAAAGAGTTAGGGGAAATACAAGGAACAGAATACAGTTGTCTTGTAATTGAAAGAGGATTAGTCAATAAGGAATTCTTTTACATCCCAAAAGATTTAGTCGAGAATTATGATGGAAAAACTGTTAAGTTTAGAATTTCAGAAGAAGAGATAGAAGAGAAATACGTAAACAAGGATAATATTTTTGATAAGCCCACCTATGATAGTCGCTCTACATGTTAAAGGGCTATACACTAGCAATCAACTTATATATACATAATTAGTTCCTTTTCACTCTTGGAATACGCAATTATTATTCTATAATATTTTTATTGTGTTATGTGACTCATGTTGGTGGTTTGCAACTATTCTTAAAGATGTATTTAAAATTAATGAATGTCCTAAGTGTAAAAAAAGAAAATTTATGTTAAAAGAATAATAAGATAAAAAATAGTTATAATGATAGATTATTCAGATTTATTTGATTCCGTGGCTGTTTGTTTAATATATATATAAAATAAAATTATCGATTAACCTGATTTACCATGTTTTAAATATTTTATTATAGAAGGAAATCTATGCCATTAACAAAAAAGTATTATAATTACAATCACGATACTTGGAAGAAGATAGAGGATATACTTTTTATGTTATCTTTTGATAATTATAGATAGAGGTGTAATCAAGCGGAAGTGATGTCCAATAACAATGACTAAAAGAATTTTATTAGTAGATGATGAACCAGATGTCATCTATACAATAAAGAATATTTTGGAAGACAACGGATTCGAAGTAGATACATTTAATGACCCTATTACCGCTCTAAAATCTTATACAGCCAATTTTTATGATTTAGTAATTCTAGATATAAAAATGCCAAAAATGGACGGATTTGAATTATATACTAAAATAAAAGAAAAAGATCCTAAAGTAAAAATGTGCTTTTTAACTGCAAGTGAAATGTATTATGAGAAATTTAGAAAAGCACGCTCGGAATTTGGTAGAATAATTGGCGAAGACTGTTTTATTCAAAAACCAATCAAAAATGAAGATCTAATTAAAAAATTAACAGCTATAATGAATAGCGACTAACTACAATGCTTGTCTAATAAATAAAGACAGATTATTTTTATATCCTACTTCTTCTTAACATATGCACAGAAAAAAAATTTAAGCAGATTTTGGTTATATAATAATTTTTCAGGAGAATTCAATAAATTTAATAGAAATATTAGCCATTGTCATAACCTTTGAGTATAGCTAAATTCAATAATTACTAAAAAAAAGATATAGCAAAAGTAATTTAAATAATGAAATAGATTGTACCTAGTATATATTAGTAATTTTATTTTGATCAATAATTTTGATATAATAAAAAATTAAAATGTTATGTTACCTAACCTTTCACTTCCTTAAAATATTAGTAATTAAATTCAATTACAAAATTGTGTGAACAAATAGAAGATTATCATCCGTTTGAAAACTTATAAGTTGAGTATACTAAAAATATAAATTCAAAGTAGAATGTCTTGATAATACATAAACATATTATATTACTAATCCGGAGAATGGGTATTAACACCTTGCATGGACATTCTCCGAATAGTGGTGGATGTGACTTATCCAAAAATAACCTTGAATTTTATTTTATTATAGTTTGTTGTAAATCATTCTATAGAGTTATTCTATAACAAATAAAATGATATAAAATATTTGATAAAGATAAATATCCTGCATGAGTAAATAGAGAAACGAGAATTTTACTAAAGATAAAGTCTAAAAAAGTAGTTCATCTAAAGCATAAGAATATTAAATTATTTGAATCAGGGGAAAGTATAATCAAATTTTCTCTTTACTATCGACAACTAGTATGCTAGATCCAAATAATAATAACTATAAAATAAATCCTAAAGATAACACTATAATTGGTAGTATATTTTTCTCAAATAAATTCATATAGACTGTGAATTGTTTTTCTATCTTTTTTATATGACTACTATCATTCATTCATTAATTAATTAATTAATTAGCCCTATAAATTTTCAATAAAAGCTTTTACTACTGCAGTCCATGCATCACCAATATTTATTTTATTATAACCTCCTCCACCCAGAGCAACTATTCTTCCATTACTATGTTTATGAGCAAGACTGTGTAATTTACTTGCTGCATATTTATGACTATTATGTGTCAAGTTTAAATGAGTTAATGGATCGTATTTTAGTGAATCTGCCCCGCATTGTAAGATAATTAACTCTGGTTTTGCTTTGTTATCAATAAAATCTTCCACTTTTTTAAAAGATGCAATAAAATCTTGATCTGTTGAATTAGGATTTAGGGGAATATTTAATTTCGTACCTTCAGCATCACCTATACCTGTTTCCCATTCCGATCCCGTACCAGGATAGAGAAACTTTCCATCTTCATGGATGTCTGCAATGTATAGAAGAGGATCATCCTCAAATTCATAATATACACCATCCCCATGGTGTGCGTCTATATCAATGTAGGCGATCTTCTTAATACCATGCTTTCTTCTAGCTTCGAGTATAGCAATTCCAATGTCATTAAAAATACAAAACCCCGCTGCAGTAGTTCTTTTGGAATGATGCAGTCCGCCAATAGGATTAAATGCATGTTTTATCCCATTTGTTTTTCTAATTACTATATCAAATGCTTTTAAAGTTGACCCTACCACATATGAAGATGCTTCAAATGCTCCTCTAAAAGCAGGGGTATCACCAGTATCTAAATATCCATTACCAATTTTTCCAGCCTTCTTAACAAGTTCCACATAATCTTCGTCATGAAATGATAGTATAGATTCTTCCAAAGCCAATTCTGGTTCTTCAATCAAAATTTCCGGAACTTTATCCAAACCAATTTGTTGGAACTTAGACCAAAAATCATAGATTCTTTCATTGTTCCAAGGATGTGATCTTCCGAATCCATATTTTGCAAGATCTTCACCAAATAATATGGCTGTCAAACACATTAACAAATAATAAACAACAAACGCAATAAAAGAATCCCCAAATAAGATGGGTATAATGTAATATTTCGCCTATACCTATGAATTCCTTTACTCCTGGACCATTAAATTTTCATTTAAGCAGTGATGCTAGATATACAAAATTTATCTATATATTTACGTGCATAGGCATAGGCCAATATAGAAGTAGTTATTTTAACTTTTGAGGCACTAGATAGCAGATGTCCGTTTTAATTAATGTATTTAAAATCTAATAAAAATGGATTTATTCTATTTTTTATAATATATCATATCTCGTACTCTATTCAAGCCTTATCATTCTATTATATATCATGTTCTTTTTCTGATGCTCATCTAATTTATATAAGCTATAAAAAGCCTGTTTGTATAATATTTACAGTTAACGTTACTCTTTAAAATAGATTATATAAAAAATATAAAATTTTTCGGCGCCGAAAAACTAGTATTATAAATATTCATAGTAATTTACAGCATAGCAATATTAATTAAATTATATATTATGCTTTGATTGTTTACAATCTATGGTACATTGCTAATTGCTAATTAGGATGTCCATTTCTCGGTTTATATTCTATATATTTGGTTTTACAATTACTGCATTGATAGAGAACCAAAAACTGATTTTCCTTATGTTCTAGTTGATTGAGATATACTAAGTTTTGAATACAAGAGGAACATTTCATTTTTACTTACTATGAGATCTATTGTATTAGAATATTAAAAGATATTTATCTTCATGAACGAAAATGAGTTGTAAACATTATCCAAATTGATATTCACTAGTTTTGCTGTAGTTTGTCTACCTTCAAATAATTTTATATTAGTTTCTTATTTATGTATTATAGTCGCTAGAAGTTACTCTCGTTTTTTATTTTATGACAAAATAAAATGAAAATACATTTACCATTTGTATTAATGTTCAAAGAAATGAGATTGAAGTAAAATCAGTTTAATATTATATTACTTATTAACAATATCAAATGAATAATATTATAAATGATCGTCTAATCTAATATATATAATACGTTACTATAATTATTTCTAATTCAGATATATTTTCTTTTATTGTAAAGATCTGCTCAACTCTGTCGTAATTGGACTTTTAACAATCTATCGCACAAATCTTTTTGTACAATTCTACCATTGTCCTGTCTTTAACTATTCAAGAATTAGATCTAAATTTTAACTAAATATTCTTATATCCAGAATATCAAACAGTAATCGTGTCAACAGCAACTAGAAAAATCGATGATTCTCAGGGATGTTGGGGAAATAGATTTATTATTTCAGCTATAATCCAAGGTGCAGTTATAACAATATTGACGTTGATAATAGTAGGTTTTCAGTTAACAATTTCTAATATTAATATTATTCAATATCTTTCTTTGACTTTTGACGGTCCATCTAAATGGTTCTTTTTAGGATACATATTTTATCTAATATTGATTGTAGCAATAGCAGTAACTGCAGTATTTTATATTCATCTTGAAATTCATATGGGTAAGAAAATTACAGGATTAAAATCAGTTCTTGCAGGCATTCATCTATTTGGTATGAATATTGGTGGGGCAGGCACGACAATAGTTATGATTTATTCAGGATTAGCTGGTTCAGGTATATTAGATATAGTTATAAATGGAATCATGTCAGGACAATCTTCTACGATAAATTCGAATGTAGATATAATGGTACAATTTATTGTACCAATATCAGGATTTGCTGGTTTACTAAGTATTGGTGTAATTTCAGGAGGATTAACATATATAATGACTTTTTTTCAAAAATCCTAAAGATACCAATTTAATACCTTTTTATTAGTAAATTAATAAATAATATGGAATATTTTGTTTTAGATCTCTAATTTCATTAATATCAATAAATTTAATTTTCGTTCTTAGTTTTCTATATAGAATTTTTATATTTATGAAATTTGATTTGATATATTAAAGTTATTTTATCTTACTATATAAAAAAAATTAATATATTTTATGACATCAAATAAGGACACAAGAGTAATTCGAAGTTCCTTTATGATGGTGTAATTCTAGAATCGGACTATTTTAGACTTATAAGAAAGGATCAACAAAGTCATTAATACTATCTAGAACATTTTCTAAGAAAGGAATTGGTATTTCTTAAATTAATTGGACTAACAAATTATAAAATTTTTAGGGTTGAAAAAAAATAAAAAGTAGTGGATTTTTAACCATGTAATATCTGGTTTTTATGTAGGGAGTATGTGAAATTACCTTGTTGCTTTAATACAAAATTCTACTGAACTTGTGAAGAACCCTTCTAATGGACCTTTTCTACACTCATATGGTTTAAATTCTTTTTTATAATTGTTGTCATAGCTTATGGATTTTTGAGGATATTTGCTGTAGCTGTTGTCATAGCTCATGGATTTTTGAGGATATTTGCTGTAGCTGTTGTCATAGCTCATGGATTTTTGAGGATATTTGCTGTAGCTGTTG
>DATDKD010000052.1:0-2512 GCA_036520175.1 Nitrososphaeraceae archaeon | reverse complement strand
ACAATAAAAATTGGAATAACAAGGAAGTTTATATCTTCTGTCTAGGTGGAGTAAAGCAAGTAGGAAGATCTTGTTTTATTGTCATGACTTCAGAGAGTAAAATAATGTTAGATTGTGGAATCAATCCTGGTGAGAATAATGCTATTGATGCCTATCCCAGAATAGATTGGTTTGATTTTAAATTAGAGGATTTGGATGCTATAATAATTAGTCACGCCCATATAGACCATCAGGGATTTTTGCCGACATTATTCAAATATGGATACGATGGGCCAGTTTATTGTACTGAACCAACATTACCTTTAATGAATTTACTCCAATTAGATTCAGTTAAAATTTCACAAAATAATGGTGTTTATTGTCCATATGAAATTCGAGATATAAATGAGATAATCAAACATTGTATAACATTACCTTACGGAAAACCGACCGATATTTCACCCGATACTACAATTACTCTGAATAATGCTGGACACATAATGGGGAGCGCAACAGTACATCTTAATATTTCAGGAGCACATAATATTCTCTATTCTGGAGATTATAAATATGCTAAAACTCAGCTATTGGATAGTGCTGTTTCAAATTATCCTAGAGTGGAAACATTGATTACTGAAAGTACATACGGCGCCTCTAGTGATCTAATGCCAGATCAAAGAGTAGTTTATAATAGTTTCACTGAAAACATTAATCAAACATTGACCAATGGTGGCAAAGTTCTCATTCCAGTTCCTGCAGTAGGACGTGCACAAGAGATAATGCTAGTTCTCGATAAAGAGATGAAAGAAGGTAGATTGATTGAAGCACCTATTTATATTGAAGGAATGATTTCAGAAGCGAGTGCTATCCATATGTCGTACGCACATTACCTTGGCCAAGAGGTAAGGAGATCAGTTTCTCAGGGTATTAATCCATTCCAGTCAGAATATTTTACCGTAGTTAATGGATGGGGAAAAAGAGATGAAGTATTAAAAGATCAAAATCCAGCGATTATCATGGCTACCTCTGGTATGTTGGAAGGCGGTCCTTCGGTTGAATATTTTAAAGAAATTGCAACAAAAGAAAATAATAAAATGATTTTTGTCTCATACCAAATCAATGGGACTTTAGGGAGACGTGTTCTTGATGGAAATACAAATGAAGTTAGTATGATGGAGAAAAATGGCAAAGTCAAAGTTATTCCACTAAAATGTAAAACTCAAAAGATTGATGGATTTAGTGGTCATAGTGATTTTAACCAAATATTGAATTTTGTTTCTAGAATAAAACCTAAGCGAGTATTAGTGAATCATGGAGAACGTACAAAGTCAGAAAATACTGCAAGTTCAATTTATAATAAATTAGGTATAAGATCCTCAGTCCCTGATAATAGAGAAATTCTAAAATTACGGTAATTGTACTTATTTTTTTTCATTTTTTTTATCATTTTGATATAAACAATAGACTTTTTAGGGAAGTATGTTTTTAAATACTTCTGGGCTGGATTATGGCTATAAAATACAAATGTTTAGAATGCAATATTGTTCTTTCAGGTGAAGGGGCTTCTCGTCATTATCTTGCGAATCCAACACATAAATTGGAAAAATTACCTCCTCCTCTTAAACCCATGAAGAATAATAGAGAAGATAATTGAAATTTCTTCGCTATTCACTGTACGAAATTAATAGTGATATATATACACGAATATGTATCTGCGAATATCTTCTAATTAATATAGCTCAATATTCAAAGTCTGAGCAATTCTTAGCCATACTTTTTTTATGTGTTTCATCGTTTAACACTTATGAAATAGTTTAGAGAGATCTTAACACTAATATTATTTGATAAAGTATTTCTAGCAAAGTGACCGATGTTTATATTTTTCCAATTATTTAATTGCAATTTTATTTAATCATTAGAATAGTGCTCTCGCCCCATAAGATTAATTATGGTAGCCTATTATTTTCGATTAGGAATTGTAATAGTAGTAGATGAACTCATTTGCCAAAAAAAGTAAAAAAATTTTGCGGATTAAATGATACATTTAAGAATTATTTATTGTAATATTCTAAAAAAAACAAGAGATCATCATTTATTCCTTTTGACTTGCTTATTAAATAGTTCTATCAATTCGCCTGTATTTGTGGAATCCTCTGGCTTTTTATCAAATCGTATTCTTCCTGAATATTTGGGAAACCTTAAAGCTACTCCAAAATTTTGCTTTATTAAACCATAAGCAGCCGTATGTAATGGACTGAGAGTAATTTCAGAGGCTATGATTTCTAGAACTAGTTTAGGTGTAAACCATATATCCATTTTCAAGTTACTATTTACATTATAATGTTTCTTTTCAATAACATAATTTTTCAGTTCATTATAAATAAGTTCTAGGTCATGGTCCGAAAATCCAGTTCCTACTTTACAAATACTTTGAAAGGTATCAGAATTTTTGTCATATGCAGCTAATAAAAGAGCTCCATAGTAACCTGTACGCTTTCCTTTACCTAATAAGGCTCCAATTACTGTGAGGTCA
>DATDKD010000051.1:0-43437 GCA_036520175.1 Nitrososphaeraceae archaeon | reverse complement strand
TATTGTACCTTTTAAAGGATACATAAAATCCTTGATTACTCCTCAATTATTTCTAATATTTTTTGTAAATCTGTTTAGGGTTCTTGTTTTATAATAGTTATATCATAATTTAAAAGTTTTTTTAGATTTTCCAATTTTTCAACTACAATATTAATTCCGTGGTTGATCGTTTCTAATCCAATATAAATAACTGATATAAACATTTGCTATGTTATTGGAGGACTAAAAATTAACGAAGTACGAATTTTAGCAAGTAAATCAAATTGGAGATTATCGTTTGAATTTATCTCGTAATGCTATTATTGATTGATGAAATATTTTATAAAAACCATTTATCTATATTCTGAAACAGATTTATTTTAATTCTCATAATCATATTTATGCCAGAGATATGGCTTGGTTATGGTTCCACAGATGTAGTGTTAGATATTAAACAAGAAAATTTACTTTACTGTTACCCAGAGTTAAATTTATTATCTGATGAAAATATTAAAGAAATTCTAACTGATATAAAGTTTTCAAAGAAAACTCTAATTATTCCTTTATCCTCTTCAAAGTCGATAGTAAAAATAATATCTTTTTTAATAGAAATTAATAAAACTGATACCACAAAGGTAATTGAAATTGGAACGTTTTCCCAATATTTTCTTCAAATCAAAAATCATTTTGATGATAATATTAGAATTTTTCAAATGGATAAAAAAAATTTTTATGAAAACATCAAAAATTTCGATAATGTTATTTTTATTTCAAAGATTGGATATGACCCGCTTTTTGGATTCAGCGGAACTCCTTCTATGCTAATAAGAAATTGTGTAAATGGTTTGATGGATGAAATTTTTCATTCTAATGAAATTATAAGTCCTAATTCCGGTCAAATAGGAGATCCACTTAAAATAGCGTTAGAGTTTTATGATAAATTAGGCCTCTATTCCGTCGAGGTTTTATCTAATCAATATGGAATTTCTCGCCTTTATTGTGGATTTAACTCAACATTTATTAAATCATCAATTTCAGATTTTAAATCAAATACGAATTTTAATCTCAATGAGCAAAAGTCGTTAATAATTAGCGCAGGTGTGGAACCTGAAAATCATACCACTCTTACTAACTCATTATATTCATTATGGAATTCTATAGGAATTTTGAAAAATCAAGGAATGGCTGTTTTACTAGCAGAAAATAGCCATGGTATAGGTGATGGCGCTTTAACTATGTATTTAGAAGGTAAATTGAATCTTTCTCAAATCAAAAAAATTCATTATGTAAATGGATTAGAGCATCTAGTTTATCTTGAGAATTTAAAGAATGAGTATTATCTTGGCTTAGTTTCTTCAATACCTTTCCATTATACTAAAACAAATTTAGGATTTAATACTTTTAATAATGTTAAAGAAGTTTTACAAAATATGCTCACACGTTATGGAAAATCAAACAAGATTACGATTTGTCCTGATCCTTGTATTACATTTTTTATAAAACAATAAGAATTATTTTATATTTGAGATATCTTTAATCTATTTACTTTATCATAAAGAATTTGTTCTATTATATAAAGTTAAATACCTTGTCAAGTTAAATATAGAAATTGCAATCTATTCTTAGAAGTGTTGGTGGTTATGTTATTCGTAATTGCGAAGAAAAAGATCTTCCATTTGTTATTAATATAAACATGTTAACACTTCCAGAACATTATTCTGACTATTTTTTTAGTTCTATTTTAGCAGAATTGCCTGAAGCATTTATTGTAGCGGAAATAAAAAATCAGATAGTTGGTTACATTATGTGTAAAATAGAATTTGGATTCTCAAATTTCAGAAAGTTAGGTTTTGTAAAGAAAGGTCATGTGGTATCCGTAGCAGTTTTAGAAGAACATCAAGGAAAAGGTGTAGGAACAGCATTAATGCTAGAAGGAATTAACGGTATTATTATTAGAAAAAGCGATGAAATCTATTTGGAAGTTAGAGTAAGCAATGAAAGTGCAGTTCAACTATACAAAAAACTAGGTTTCATTATAAAATCTAGATTAAAATCATACTATCGTGATGGTGAAGACGCATTTTTAATGGCCAAAGATCTTAGTTAGATATATAATATTACAATTGGATTTCTTATGATAATGAAAAGTAACAGACCTACTGGCATTTTTCTTTTAATTGTTCCTACAATAATTTTTCTAATCTATATATATCTATTATTTGCTTCAGATCTAGACTTGCTTTTAATAAAACTTACCATTATAGGAACTATAGGAATAATTGTTTCCGTATTTATTTGGATTGGATATACTATGATTTCTACTTCTAATCCTAATGAGATTACAGATGATAATATTTAAAGTATCTCTAAATCAAAAACCGTTTGATATATTCTAGGACCAACCTCTCTTATTACTCTTCCACATATTATCTTATATTGGTAACATTGGAAATTATTATGACAATTTACTTTTCCTTCTTCCAGTGCATTCAATTTACTTTTAGCTTTAATATGAGCAAAATAGTGAATAATTCCTTTATTATTTTTAAGAGCCATAATCGCTGAATCAATAAATTCTGCTGCTTGTTCTGGAAGTGGCATAAGAACTCTTGTAGCTTTACCCTTTAATTGAGTAGCTATAATGGTTCTAGCATTACCCAAAATAGGAATAACTCTGTCTTGAACTTTGTTTAACTTGGAATTAATAATACATAAATCGGTTGCATCAGGATTCGAATCTATGCTATATACAATACAATCAGGATTTTTTTTTGCAAGAATAATTGAATAAGTTCCTATTCCTGCAAACATGTTAACGATTATTTCATTATTTCTTATCAACTTAGAAACTCTCAGTCTTTCAGTAGAAAGACGAGGAGAAAAATATGTCTTTAATACATCTACTTTAAATATACATCCATGTTCTCTATATTCTGTAATCGATTTATTGATTCCTGTTAAAAAACATAGTCTTCTTGTTCTGTACTCTCCTTGTACTGAAGAGATTTGCTGAAAGACAGTTTTTACCGTCTTAATTTTATTTATTAGTATTTTGGCTATAATTTCTTTTTTCCCATCTAGTTCCTCTGGAATTTTAATTATTATTATATCACCAATTATATCAAATGATGAATAAACCTTTTCAATTTCTTCTTTTGCAAATACATCTTTTAATGCATTTTTAAGCATGGACCCCATTTTTACCTATCTTTATTTTTTTATATAGTAATATTCGCCTGAATTTTTTTGTAATTTATCTAATTGACTTCCATTTTTATTTACTCGTGGTCGTCCAGTAGTCTCATCCCTTCTATAAGTAATAGCTAATTCTCTAAGAAATAGGTTCATACCTTCTATCTTAGACATGGGTTTGCTAGCTATACCGTATACACCTGGGTTCCCATTAAATATTATTAAAGAATCAGAAACTATATCAATTAACTGCATGTCATGATCAATAATTATTGCTGATTTTCCTTGAGCTCTTACAAACCTCTGAATAAATTTTGCTAATGCTATTCTCTCCTCAATATCTAGAAAGGCTGAAGGTTCATCTAATGCATAGATATCAACATCTCTCATTAATGATGTTGCTATTGCTACTTTTTGTAATTCTCCTCCGCTTAAATTCTTTATATTTTTTTCATACAGTTTTTTAACTCCCATTGGAATAAGAATTTGTTCCTCTGCAATGCTTCCTTCTATAATATTTTGATATGCTGTGTATAATAATGACTTAACATCAGAATCATATTCTTGAGTTATATATTGTGGTTTGTATGAAATTTTAGCATTAGTTTCTATCTTTCCAGTATCAGGATTTTCTACTCCTGCAATCATTTTCATAAAAGTTGTTTTTCCTAATGCATTTGCTCCTATAACTCCTAAAACTTCACCTTTTCTTATTTTTCCCTCCGAAACTTTGAGACGAAATGCGTTAAAATTTTTTTGTAATTCTGAATATTGAGTGACAATATTATTTAAAATAAAATCATCAACAGGATTGAATGTATCAAATCTGAATTTTTTTTCTCTAAATCTTATATTTTCTGATGGGATAAAACCGTCGAGAAAATTATTAATTCCTGCTTTTGTTGACTGTAAACTGGAAACAATTCCATAGGCTCCAGATTCACCATATAATATATGAATATAGTCAGACAAATAATCTAATAAAGTTAAATCATGCTCGATAACCATCACTGTTTTTCCTTTGGAAGCAAGATTTTGTATTACTTTAGCTACGGCCAATCTTTGATAAATATCATTATATGATGATGGTTCATCAAAGAAATAGTACTCTGCATCTTTAATTGCAGCAACAGTGACTGCTAATCTCTGTAATTCTCCTCCACTTAATTCATTTAGGTTTTTATTCAGGGAATTTTTCAAACCTAGTTTCTCTGAGATTTCATCTGCAGTTTTATTTTCATCAAATTTCTTTAAAATTTCATTTACTGTTCCCTTGAACACCTTTGGTATTTTATAAACTAGCTGAGGTTTTATCGATACCTTGAAATTCCCATTAGCAATGTTCTCAAAATGTGACTTTAATTCAGAACCATGAAACTTTTCAATAACATGCTCCCATTGAATATTTGAATCATAATTGCCAAAATTAGGTCTAAGATTCCCTGATAATATATTTACAATAGTAGATTTTCCCATACCATTTCTACCGAGGAGGCCGACAACAGAACCTTTCTTTGGAGTTGGTAAATGATAGAGCCTAAAAGAATTTATTCCATATTGATGAATTTTATGTTCGTCTAATTCTTTTGGTAAATTTACTATTATAATTGCTTCAAAGGGACATTTTTTAACACATATTCCACAACCTGTACATAAATCTTCGGAAATTACTGCTTTAGCATCCTCTTCCCTTTGAACAATGCATTTACCCCCTGTTTTATTTACTGGACAATAAATAATACATTCTAATCCACATTTTTTTGGTTTACATAATTCTTCATCTAAAACTGCTACTCTCGCTGTTGATTCAGGGTTTCCCATTTGTTTATATTTTTTACATTTATGTATTATATCTCTTGCTAGGTTGCATTTCTGATTGTTGTTAATTGTATGTTTTGAAGTTTTAAAAACGAATAAATTAACCTTTTGATATTTTTTCTTTAGCCGGTCATAGTGGCAGGGCGCGACCCGGACTCATACCGAACCCGGAAGTCAAACCTGTCGTCGCTGCCTAGTACTGACCTACGTGAGTGGTTGGGAAAGGGCAGTGCTGGCGTTTTAAAATTTAAATTATATTGAATGTGGTTACATTTTATTCACTTTCATTCATAATAAACTTGATTATTGTTCGTATCCCAAAACCTGTTGCTCCAGGTGGATTGTATGATTTTGACAAACTTCCTTCCTGATTCCATGCCGTTCCCGCAATGTCAAGATGTACCCATGGTGTATTTTCTACAAAATTTGACAAAAAAGCTGCTGCAGTGATCGCTCCTGCGGCTCGTCCTCCTATATTTTTAATATCTGCATTTTTACTTTTTATCTGCTCATGATGATCCTCTGATAATGGTAATTCCCACATTTTTTCATCAGTAACTTTAGATATGTCAAGAATTTTTTTGATTAGTTTTTCATCATTACCTATTATGCCTGCTATATTACTACCTAATGCTATAATGCAAGCTCCTGTTAGTGTAGCCATATCAATTATTAGTTTGGGCTTATATTGCTTAATTCCAAAGGCGAGTGCATCTGCAAGTATTAATCTACCCTCTGCATCTGTGTTAATCACTTCCACGCTTTTTCCATTATACATCTTGATAATGTCACTAGGTCTATAAGAAGAATTAGAAGGCATATTTTCAACTGTAGGAATTATTCCAATCACGTTATGATTTATCTTTAAAGAAGATAATGATTTCATAATTGCAATAACGTTAACACCACCGCATTTATCAAACTTCATTTCCTCCATTTTGTCACTTGGTTTAATCGATATTCCACCAGAATCAAATGTTACTGCTTTCCCTACAAGTAAAATTGGATTCTCTTCTTTTTTAGTCCCTTCATATTTCAATACTATTAGTTTAGGGGTATTAATACTACCACCTCCTACAGAAACTATTCCATTTAATCCAATATCTTTCATAGAATCGAAACTTATAATCTTAGATTTAACCCCTTGATTTTTTAAATCCAACGCTATTTTTGCAAGATATTCTGGAGAACATTCATTAGGAGGTAAATTACTGATTTCTCTGCCTAAATTCACAGCTTGACATATCACAGATATTTCATTGATTATTTTTTGATATTCTTTTGAATTTGATTCTATCAATATCGAAACCTTATCGATAGTATTATCATTCTTGGAAGTTTTAAATTTTTCAAATGAATAAGATGAAAGTATAATTCCTTCTACAAACGATTCAATTGTATCTTTAGAGAAATTAAATGTGAGAATAGAAAGTTCTTTTATTTTAAATTCTTTTGCATATTGAATTATTTTTCCAGAAATAATTCTTGATTTCTCTGTATTAAATTCATTTTTGTTACCTAATCCTGCAAATAATATTTTTCTAGCCGGGAGTTTTGCGAAGGTGTATAATTCATTGAATAGACCAAATTTATGAATATGGGAAATAATTTCTTTTCCTGCAATACTTATTTCCTCATTGAATTTATTAAGTAAATCTGAATAATCTTCATTGAGAAAACATCCAATAACCAAAAGTTCTGTCCTCTTTTCATTTATCTTTGTTTCGTCTGCTATAATTTTTAACATACATTATGAAATTCAATAATAATATTTTAAATTATTGAATTGAGTTTAATTGCTGTGACTAATTGATTCATTTCTCCAGCTAGATTTTTATCTTTCTTTATATTTTGTTTCTCTATGCCACATTTGTGGTTTGAAGGTATTAATATATGATATTTCACATGCGTTATCTAGATCTAAAAAGAAAAATTCAAGAGATTAGAATTAATGCTATCGAAGGAATTGCTGAAGCAGGATCCGGACACCCTGGCGCCTCTTTTTCTGCTGCTGAAATAATGGGGGTATTATATTTTAGGGAATTACGTCATGATTCTTCAAATCCCAGCTGGACAAAAAGAGATTATTTTATTAATTCAAAAGGACATTCAGCTCCAGGTTACTATGCAACGTTGGCAGTAGCTGGATATTTTCCAAAAAATGAAATGAAAGATTTAAGGAAATTTGGATCTAGATTGCAAGGTCATCCTGTAAGGTATTCAAAACTTTTAGAACATCATTCTGTACCAGGAGTAGAATATTCTGGAGGTTCAGAAGGTATAGGTCTTTCTGTTTCAATTGGAATTGCTTTGGCAAATGTTATTGATAATAAAGATAACAATGTGTATGTTTTACTAGGTGATGGTGAAACAAATGAAGGTCAAGTATGGGAAGCTGCTATGACTGCTCCTAAATTTAAATTAGATAATCTTGTAGCAATTTTGGATCGTAACAAAATTCAACAAGACGGATTTACCGAAGATATAATGCCTTTGGACCCGGTACGTGATAAATGGGTAGCTTTTAACTGGAATGTAATAGAAATTAATGGACACAAAGTTGAACAAATAATGGATGCATTGAACAAAGCAAGTGAAATAAAGGATAAACCTACTATTATAATTGCAAATACCGTAAAAGGAAATGGGATTAAACATATGGCTAATAATCCACAATGGCATGGTAAAGCACCTCATAATATGCATATTCCATTATTAATCGAAGAACTAGAAGGAGAATATATGATAGCACCATCGATCATCGCAGGGGAAAAAGAAAATTATGAAGAAAAAATAAAAAAAGTTGAAAGAGGTGGAGCAGACATTATACATTTAGATGTGATGGATGGGATATTCGTTCCTAATATTACTTTTTTAGCAGATACAATTAAAAAATTAAGACCAATAACCAATATACCTTTTGATGCGCATCTAATGATTGAAAAACCATATAATCATATTGAAGAATATATTAACGCTGGTTGTGATATTATTACAATTCATGCTGAAACTTGTGATAATGAGAAATTCTGCTACATTCGAGAGAAGGTAATGTCTGCAGGAATAAGTTTAGGTATAGCTATTAATCCACAAACTGAATTTCCAGAATGGGCATTTTCTTATTTGAACGATATTGATGTCATAATAGTTATGTCTGTAAATCCTGGCTTTTCTGGACAAAAATTTATTCCTGATATAACATCTAAGATTAGTAAGTTGAATAAGACTTTAAAAATGAAAGGGTACAAAGGATATATTGAAGCAGATGGCGGCATTGATGCTTCTACTGTTCAACAAGTCTATGATGCTGGAGCACGAATTATGGTAGCAGGTAGCGCCGTTTTTTCTAATTCAGATATAAATACAGCCATTCTACAGTTAAAACATAAAACTAATGTCACGCTAGAAAGAAACCTATTAAAAAAAGCAGATGAAAATAGTATAAGAAAAGATTGGATTATTGCACGTAAGCATATTTTGATACCTGTTGCAAATGAGCTGGGAATAGAAGATGAAATTAACAGACTCTGAATTAAGAAAAGGGGATATGCGATCTGCATATGGCAATGCTCTAGTTGATTTAGGTAAAATTAATAAAGATATTGTTTGTGTCGGGGCAGATACTACTGATTCATTAAAAACAAAAAAATTTGGCGATCAATTCCCTGAACGTTTTTTTAATATAGGAATAGCTGAGGCAAATCTTGTTTCTATTGCAGCAGGTTTTGCAATTGCTGGAAAAATAGCATTTGCAAGCACGTATGCTGCATTTTTACCTGGACGGTGTTTAGATCAGATTCGTAATGCAATATGTTATCCCAGCCTAGATGTTAAATTAGTAGTATCTCATGCTGGTTTAACAGTCGGCCCAGATGGAGCCTCACATCAACAAATTGAAGATCTAGCTATTATGAGATCAATTCCTAATATGAAAGTCCTGGCACCTTCTGATTCTGTATCTGTTTTCAAACTAATTAAAAATATTGCAGAGATTCCAGGTCCATTTTATGTAAGACTTGCTCGCCCCTCTTCAGAAATACTTTACGATGACAGTGATAGTACATTCCAAATAGGTAAAGGAAATATTTTGCACGATGGTTCAGACATAACTATTATTGGCTGTGGATTAATGGTATATAAAGCTCTTAAAACAGCTAAAATCTTGAAAGAAAAATACAATATATCCGCTCGTATAATTGATTCTTATTCAATAAAACCATTGGATAATGATATGGTGTTAAAAGCTGGACAGGAAACTGGCGCAATTATTACAGTTGAAGAACATAATATAATAGGGGGGTTGGGTAGTGCAGTAGCAGAGATATGTTCTGAATACTATCCTTGTTGTGTAAAACGAATTGGAGTTAGAGATACATTTGGAGAATCTGCAAGAGATTCTGAATTAGATATTTTGCTTGAGTGTTATGGTCTAACCGAAAAAGAAATAGAACGGGTTGTGCTATCTACAATTGATAAATTAAAAAAATGAAAATATTTCTTGATACTGCTAATCTTGATTCCATTCGTCATTATTCTGAAATGGGAATGGTTGATGGAATAACAACTAATCCTACTCTTCTTTCAAAAGAAGGTGGAGATCCAGAAGAAATCATTAGAGAAATCATAAACATAGTCCAAGGACCAATTAGCCTAGAGGTTATATCTACTGAAATCAATCAAATAATGGAAGAAGCTTATATTCTCAAGCGATATGGTTCAAATGTTGTTATTAAGGTTCCAATGATTCCTGATGGATTAAAAGCAGTCAAAAAATTAAAAGAAGAAGGAATAGAAACAAATGTAACTCTTGTTTTTTCAGCTAATCAAGCATTATTAGCTGCAAAGGCAGGAGCATCATATGTAAGCCCATTCATTGGAAGACTCGATGATATAGGTGCTGAGGGCATGAGCCTTATCAGAGACATAAACCAAATTTTCAAAAATTATCAATATAATACTAAAATTCTTGTGGCAAGTATACGTCATCCCATTCACGTGATTGAATCTGCTAAAGTTGGTGCAGATGTAGTAACTTTACCGCCTGATATTCTTGGAAAAATGTTTTTACATCCTCTTACAGATAAAGGCTTAAAGACATTCATTTCAGATTGGGAAAATCTTAAGAAAACAAATCCCTCAATTAAGATTTTATAACTTTATTTTTATCCTTATTTTTCTGGACAATTACACTTTGAGCAAGTTAATAACCTTTTTTGGTATATCTTCTACTCTACTAGCTATAGTTTTATTGTAATTAAGATATTTTAAATTGTGACCAATATTGATAAGATCATTTAAATCTTTTCCTAACCCCAGGGCTGCCATGTGGATAGAGAGATTCCTGTAGGTTAAAACCATTTCTTTAACGGCATCATAATTTGAAGGCTCTCCATCAGTTAGTGTAATCATTATCTCAGGCTTAAATGATTTGATAAAAGGTAAA
The DNA here is from genome assembly GCA_036520175.1 of Nitrososphaeraceae archaeon. GTDB lineage: Archaea > Thermoproteota > Nitrososphaeria > Nitrososphaerales > Nitrososphaeraceae > TH1177. The sequence goes on along the minus strand of DATDKD010000051.1, from coordinate 33,005 downwards.
AGAATAGTGTATATTTCAGCTAATGGTGTACCGCCACTTGCTCTTATTTGAGCTAATCTTCTTGCATTCAAGATAGACCATGGTATTTTCGGTGGTTTAACTAGCCAACATTTTACTTTTTTTGCTTCAGTACTAAATGCATAGACTGCAAAATCAATTCCTAAGTAACTAAGGGCTTCACATAACGCTACGGTCGCTTGTTTATATTTTAGTTCAATTTCCTCTATACTACTAGAATGATCAAGTAAAATGACAACTTTTGTTCTGATGGATAATTTAAAGTCGCTGAGAAAAGGTTTAGTCTGAGAATCAATATATGCTTCTGTGTCTAATTCATCGCCTTGTTCTTGATGAAGTTCTACCCATCCAGTTTTCCAATCTCTAAATGCTGATTTAATTTTTTGAATTAGTTCTATGTCATAGATTTCTGATTCATTAATATCCATTCTATTTGGAATACTAATGTCAAAGTTTTCTAAACTATCATATCCTTTTGTTTCTGATTTCTTACTTTCTTTTACTAAAGTTTCAAATTCTTTTACTACATCTTTTCCTTCGATAATTTCTTTTATTGCTTTGTCAAATTCTTTATTGACTAGTTTTGATTTTATTATTCTCTCTAGTTGCTTAAATAAATCTAATTTGTTCATTGCCATACCTATACTAGATCTAGGAGTAGTCAAAGGAATTGATAATAAAGGATCTATTTGTAATATTTTTACAATTTCTCTTACCTTGTCATAAATCCAGTCTGTTCCTAATTTTTTATCAAGAGCTTCTCTAATACACTCATTTGCAAACTCTGTTGCTTCCCTTACCTTGTCAAATTCATTTCCAAATAGTTCTCCTTTAATATAACCAGTAAGAAAATATTGTGAAAAAGCTTCGATTATTTTATGTCTTCCATATATTGTATTTAGGAGAGGTTTTGACAGCCAAGACATACTCTCATAAAAAATTATTTCATTTGTCATACCTTGCCATCCACGTAAACCTAATATTTCGATTCTTTTTGTTTCTATACTATTAAGAATAAATCCATATGCATGGTCCTGACGAGAGACTTTTACTTTAGAAGTATGTCTTATTCTCATTGCTTCATACCATAAAGAAACTCTCCATTGCCTATATCTTTGAAATTCTTCACCATGAAAATAATTTAATGTTGGTAAAACAATCTGTTGTTTTTCAATATCTGTTTGAGGAGATTTATCTTTAGAAAGCGTAACAATGACTTTTGCATTATTAGACCATCTACGTGCAAGAAAAGTAGCTATGTCTAAGAGAATATCATTTCTTAAATATTTTTTATTAGTATCTAATGTCACATTTATCAACCGAATATCGAAATAACCATATCCATGACTTTTCTATACTCTACTTCTCCCCATTGGTTATAGGCATTTGCAAAAACTATTTCAGCTGCAAGCTTAGGATCAGTACCAATATTGAGTAATTTAGTAAATGCAATTGTTTCCCTTAAACTAGGCCCATAAAATAGTTCCTCTACTCCAGCTGCTTCTCTTAATGCTCTTGCTAATTTTATAGCACGTTGTATATTGATTAAATTGTCATTATCTACGATAGTGTGTTGTTTAATAATTTCGAGTTCAGTTTCCTCTGGTGGGTAATCTAAACTTAGCCTAATTGGGAATCTGCTTAAAAGTTGAGGTGGTAATTCTTTAGTCCCAACGTGCGATAAAGGATTAATTGTAGCAACTACGAACCAGCCTTCACTAGCTTTAATAATCTGACCTTCTGCTTCTTTCAATATTATTTGTCTCCTATCATCTAGAGCCTCATCTAATCTTAAGAGCATATCTGGTTCTGCAGCATTTAATTCATCTAAATAAAGAATTCCTCCTTCTTTCATAGACTTCACCAAAATTCCCTCTACAAAGTTGATTTCACCATTCTCTATAGTCTTAGTTCCAACTAAATGAGACTCCCTTGTTCTAAGACTAAAGTTTACTGAAAAAATATTCTTATTAAGTTCAGAGGCAAATTTTCTTGCCAACGATGTTTTTCCTGTTCCCTTAGGACCGATTATAAGAGCAAAAAGATTTATTTTGTAAGCTTTTTTTAATATATCCATAGATTGATTCCAGTCTAAATAATTGATGGTCTCCATTACATTACTCATTGTTAATATTACAGATTGAGTTTAATTTATAAATTAACTAAATAAATATTAGAAATTATCTTTTGAATGAATAATCTTCTTTTTATTATTTATATAATCCGTTAATAGCATCTTACCTATTGAATCTGGATTAATATAGTATGATCTTCCTTTTACGTATTTTTCCATTTCATTTACATAAGTCAACATAGAGTTTTCTTCACTTATCATTATAGTATCAATTTGAATTCCTTTTTTGTAACATTTTTTGGCTTCAATTATCGTACGTTCACCGATAAATTGATCAACTTGTCTATATCTATAACACAAATACACTAATCCGCCTGAATGTATATCTAAATTCATTTCATGACTTTTCTTGATAGAATTTATTGTATTTTTATCTGGAATATAGAAATGAGAGTAGGGCCTTTGCGAGAGTATTTTTTGCTGCTCTTTTTCATTATCAATAAAACATGCGCTAGGATGACCATCAGTAATAAGTACTATTCTTTTATTTTCTACAGGATTTTTTTGTAACATTTTTTTAGCTAGCCTTAATGCCGCTTGATAATTTGTATAATGAAGAAAATCAACTCCTGGTTCAAAAGTTTTTAAATATGGAATATCTAGTGGATCTATTTTAGAAGCTAATGCACCGAATCCTATTATGTTAATTATGTCTGAAGGAAAAAATTTTTTATGTAGTATATACAAAGACCATAATGCTCTCTTAGCAGCTTCTATTCTACTTAAATCCCCGTACAAAGTTGAATATCTCATTGTGGAACTGAGATCTATACAATATACTATCGAAATTCTAACATCTTGGATAGTTTCATATTCTTCAAAATCTTCAATATCTAATTTTAACGGTATTTCGACTTTACCATTTTCTCTTGCGAGCCTTTGAATTGAATTTAATAATGAATTTGGAATATTAATTAATCTAATATCATCACCAATTTCGTATTTTTTTGTTGTATCTAATAAAAGAGATCCATACCCAAAGTTTTTGGTTTCATGTATTCCGAAATCTCCTTTTTTTAGTTCCTTCAAAATATCTTGTAGTATTTTTTCACCAATATTCACAAATCCTTTACTGCTTAACCATTTTTCAGAATTTTTTAAATAACCTTTTCTTATAAGGTGGGTGATAATGGGTAAATTCACTTTTACGTTGCTGTCAGAGAATGCATTTAACTCATTTTTATCCTTAAAATCGTTTTCTTTTTTAAATTTGTTCTTCTTTTCTTTTTTTTTAATAATCTCTTGTAAAGTTTGTTCTAATTCCTGCAAAGAAGGTGTTTTCTCTTTAAGAATTTCTCTTCCAAGAGATTTTAGTAAGTCATCGTCGAACATATCATTACTTATGTTATCTTCTCCCATCTCTTCAAACTTTTTATTTGAAGTTTGATCTGTCTCTTTTGTAAAAGGAAAATAAATAAAATCTATTGATTTATTAGTGAATATTTTCATATATTCCCTTTTCTCTTCTATCAATAATTGGGTTATCTAAATTTCTTAACCCTTCAAGTATTAACTCTACTATCGATGCTCTATATTCTTTATCTTCTTTACTAGAAAACGATAATCCATTAAGATCAATTCTGTTATATTCGATATTTTTGATAAAACCATTTTTTTCATTTTCGTCTATTTCTATCATCCTGTCAACTATTTTTAAAAGAGTCGGAAAATTTTTCAATTGATTTTCGTAATTAAGTTGAGAATTGCTGGTCTTATCTCCTAAAAGATTTTGTGATACTATAAATTTCATATTCTCACTAAATTCATTTTTTACTAGCACAATATCTTCGCTCTTTATATTTTGTATATATTCTATTGCAGTAGTCTTTATTGCTTCTGAAATTAATTTATTTAAAATATCTAATCTATTTTGATTATTATCATCTAATTCGGATAATTCAAATTTCGAGGTTTGATGTATACTATTAATATCTGAAAATCTAGGTACTGCCTTTACGTTATAAATTAAAGATCTTACTCTCTCTGCCTCACTAATTATTGCTTCAGTAGAATGCACTGACATTCTCACACTTACCCCTTTGTCTTGGTTAATTTCTGAATTTGTTCTAGCTAATTGTGTGATCGTGGCAAGGGCTTTCAAGACGAAGATAGGTAAAATAACATTTTTTGGATCACTTAGTTTTATTTCCTGAATTATTATAAGCATTTCATCAATTAGTTTTACAGGATAACGTGTCTCAATATGACTTCTAAGTCTATCAAACAAAGGTTCTATTATTTTTCCAGAATGAGTATAATCAATCGGATTTGAGGTAGCTATTATTTTGAGATCAGGCTCAAAGTAAACAGGATATGAACCTGTAGTAAATCTACCTTCCTGCAATACGCTTAATAAAGAAACTTGTTTTCTAGGATCTAAAACAGGTAATTCATCAATACACAATATTCCATGTCTGGCTTGTAATAGCTGACCTGGTGAGTATGATTCAATATTATAAATCTCAACTCCTTTTTTTGCTATTTTGATGGCATCAATTTGTCCTACTAAATCTTTAACCGAAATATCGGGAGTTGCTAAAATGTATCTATATCTTTCAGATCCGCTAATCCAATCTATTTTAGTATCTAATCCATTATTCCTAATAGTATCTTCTGTTTCTTTAGAAACAGTGAACCTGGGAGAATAATGCATAATTTCTTTGTCTTCTAATAAAGAAATCATTTGTTCAGCTCTAATTGTTGTTGGAATATCATTTGTTAGAGACTTTCTAATTATGGGTATTGGTGATAATAAATTTTGAGATATCGCTTCAGATAATTTCGTTTTCGCTTGACCTATTTGTCCTACTAGTAAAAGATCATGACCAGCAAGGATACCTCTATTTATTGATGGTATTATGTCATCCTCATATCCAATGATTCCACGGTATGGATTTATACCTTTTTTAAGAAGCATTATTAAATTCCCTCTAATCTGATTATCGACTTTAGCATGCCTGTAGTTAATTTCAAGAAGATCTTTTAATGTCTTAATTTCTTTATAATTATGGGGAACACCAGGGAATATTTCATTATATGTTGGATTAGAGTTGTAAGAGTCTAATACCAATTTCTCAATATCTTTAAAATTCAATAGATTTCTTGCTTACAAAAACAAAATTTAAACATTGTTAAAAGAATTAGATAATATTGCCACTAGTAATTATTTAAACTAAAAAGAAATTAAGTATTTTTAGATCATTCTATTTCTTAATGCGTGAAAATATTCTTTATACTATTGATTAACTTTTCATTCTGTTGTGATAATCTTTGATTTATATAGTTATAATTGATATTTCATTTTAAACAAAATAGATAGTATATAAATTTTATAAAATATATACAATTTGACTTCATTATTTAAATCGAGCATTTATTAGATTATATACAATTACGTTAATTATGTCCTAGTATGATTTTTATTTAGGTCTAGACTCTAATTTTAAGAGTTGTCAACAGCAGACTATAAACACATTGTTAGAATTATGGGTAAAGATGTTGAGGGGGATAAAAAAATAACTATAGCTTTGAGTAAAGTCAAAGGTGTTGGTTATAATTTCGCTCAAGTATTACTTCAAAAATTAAATATTAATCCATACATTAGAGTCGGTCTTCTAACTGATAAAGAATTAACTGATATAGAAAACGCTCTTAAAGATCCTGGTAAAATAGGTATTCCACATTTCTATTTCAACAGGAGGAAAGATATGGATACAGGTTCCAATATTCATTTACTTACATCAGATTTGGATTTTATTGTTTCAAATGATATAGATAGAGAGAAAAGTATTATGAGTTGGAGAGGGTATAGGCATATGTTTGGATTACGTGTAAGGGGTCAACGTACACGTACTACTGGTAGAAGAGCTAGCGCAGTCGGAGTACGTAAAACAGCACAAGCTCCACCAAAAACACAAAAGAGTGGTGAATAATGGGAGATCCTAAGAAATCAAGAAAAACTTTTCGTAGGCCACGTCAGATATGGACTACTGATCAATTAAGTTCAGAGTTGTATCTTATAGGATCTTATGGTCTTAGAAGCAAAAGTGAATTATGGAAGGCACAAACTAAGGTTGCAGATATAAGAAATCAAGCACGTGAACTATTAGCTTTAACAATTGAGGCAAGACAAGCACAAGAAACTAAACTATTAAATTATTTACAGAGAATTGGATTAGTAAAAGATTCTGCAACTCTAGATGATATTCTTAATTTAAAACTTGAAGATATTCTAGAACGAAGATTGCAAACCATCATTATGAAAAAGGATAATGCCAAATCTCCACATCAATCTAGGCAATTGGTAGTGCACGGTCACGTATCAATCGGTGAAAGGATCATTAACATTCCTGGATACATTGTCAAGAAAGATGAAGAATCGAAAATTGCCCTAAGAGCTCAACCCATTAATCCACCTCAAAATATGCCAAGCAGTTAATAATTAAGAAACAATATCAACATGATCTATTTTTCCATCTGCATTCATATCGAACCCTTGAACAACTAATGCCAATTGGTTATTACTTGAAGAATTATCAGATATTTTATTTCCATAATTGGTTAATGCAATAACTGACGCTTTTGTTCCTATACTTCTTACACCTGCTAGAATGAGGATCTTTTTATCTTTGTTATATGGATTGCTTATTTTAGCAATTAGTCCATGATTGTCCATATTAAATATTCTTCCTGATTGGTCAGTTAATCCTGACCAATAGTTATCTTCATTAAATTTAATCTGAAGATATCTGTTAAATTCTGAAGTAACAATATTTGTCCCAGGTCCACCAATCAATATTAAATTTCTATTATCAATATCCTTTTCTGCTTTTGCATCCACATCTAATTTAACTATGAATCCCGAAGTATATGGCTCAGATAAAGTTCCCAAATAAAAACTCAAATGAACAGCATAATGCCCATCCCGTGAAGAAGATTTGTAAGGACCATGCGGATCAGGTGCTCCTACAACTATTAACCCAGAAAAAGAGTTATTTTCATAAAACTCCTTTAATATATGAGGAATATTTTTTCTCTTTTCATCTTTCGTGTAATTAGAAGATTCAAGTTTCTCTCCGTTTCCTTCAAGTTCTAAACCAAATGAAGGACTAGAAGTTGAGTAAAGCCTAGCTGTACCTCCTCTAATCAAACGTGTTCCTACTTGTTCTATTGCTCCTATTTTAGCTAATTTTCTAATATAATAATAAACTGTTTGATCGTAAAGCTTTAATTCCTTTGCTACTTCTGCTGGATACATAGCTTTGGCTGATAATATCTCTATTATTTTCCATGCAATATTATTCGATAAAATTTTAATATCGGTTATATTATCAAACATCATAATTTTTTTACTTATAGTCTTTCCGTTTCCATCCGAGATTATAGTCTTTTTTCTCATAATATAGCTTGTTTATTTCCTATAAAATGTTTTATACCGGTCACCAATTACCATAGTGGCTTGTTACATCTTGATTTAAAGTTTAGGATTATGGTTATAATGGTTTTTATAGTGGTATAGCAGAAATATCAATATACTATTTAAACTAATTCTATTTGATATAATTTATGTGTTCTATAATAGGGTATATGGGAAAGTGTATGGCTGCACCGGTTATAATTGAAAGTTTAAAGAAAATGGAATATAGAGGATATGATAGTGTTGGAATCGCTACCCTTGAAAGAGACAGAATTTTACTTCGTAAAGACGTAGGAAAAGTTCTGGATGTTGATAGCTCTTTACAATTAAATAATATGCCTGGACAAATAGGAATAGGACACACAAGATGGGCCACTCATGGAGGCATAACTAAATTAAATGCACATCCTCATACAGATTGTACAAATAATGTGGTTGTAGTTCATAATGGAATAATTGATAATTATCAACAACTAAAGGATACTCTAATAAAACAAGGACATATTTTTCAAAGTCAAACTGATAGTGAAGTTATTGCACACTTAATAGAAACCTACCTCAAAAAGTTTGATGATGTCAAAAAGGTTATTATTGAAACATGTAAGCAATTACGTGGTTCTTATGCATTTGTTGCAATTTTCAAATCTGGATTGATAGCTGGTGCTAGATTAGATGAACCATTAATTATAGGAATAGGAAATGATGGGAATTTTATTTCCAGCGATGTGTTAGGTTTCTTAGAATATACCGATAAAGCTATCTTTCTTGACAATCATGACATAGTTATTCTAGATCATCAAGGTGTAAACTTATTCGATTTTAATGGTAATAATGTATCCAGAGCTATAACTCAAGTCGCTTGGGAATTAGGAGATATTGATAAAGGCAAGTATGCACACTATACGATCAAAGAAATACATCAACAAAAAAATTCTATACCTATGGCTTTCCAGATTGATCAAATATCGCTTCAAAAAGCCGTTGATCTTATTTCTTCCTCTAAAAATATTTTTATTACAGGAAGTGGTACAAGCTATCATTCGGCATTATTAGCAAAATATCTTTTCTATAAATTTGCGAAGATAAGAACGGAAATAATAATGTCAAGTGAGTTTGAATATATGTCTGCACCTATTGATGAAAATTCAGTACTAATTGCTATTTCTCAAAGTGGTGAAACAGCAGATGTTTTAAATTCCGTTAAGATAGCTAAAGAGTATAAAGCAAAAATTCTTTCCATCGTAAATATATCTACATCTTCTTTATCTCGATTAAGCGATCATTATGTTTCCATAAATTGTGGACCAGAAATGGGCGTTGCTGCAACAAAAAGCTTTACCGCACAATTAGCAACATTATATTCTATTATAGACAATTTATGTCTAAATAAAAAATCATTAGATATGTCAACAAATATGTTTGGTAATGCTCTAAATGAAATTCTAATAGATGATTCATATTTAGAAAAAATAGCTGATGACATAAAATCTGTCCAAGACATCTATATTCTAGGCAAATCCTTTCATTATCCAATTGCATTAGAGGGATCTCTAAAAATTAAAGAACTTGCTTATGTTCATGCAGAGGGTATAGCTGCTGGCGAAATCAAACATGGACCTTTGGCAATGATTGAACTAAATACAATCGTCATAGTTCTTAATCCAGAAGATGAAACTTATGATGATACATTACATAGTATACATGAAATGAAATCAAGAGGTGCAAAGATTATTGGAATTTCCAATAAAAGTAATGATATTTATGACTATTTTATCAAATTGCCTTTCGTTAATGAGAATTTGTACCCCATAATTGAAATTATCCCAATCCAAATATTAGCCTATTATCTAGCATTAAAAAAGAATGCTAATCCTGACTATCCTAGAAACTTAGCTAAATCAGTGACTGTAAAATAACTTTAATTTTTTATTTAGTTTATTTTCTATAATCAAATATTTATTTTGTTTAATGTAATTTTTCAATATTTTTCTCATATTCGTTCTCAATAAATTTCAACAAAGTTTCTCCATTAAGTTTTCCATTCGCATTTATCATTGTTGCTATTGATACTCCCCCAGCACCAACTCCTTCTTTTACAAAGCCACTTGCAAATGCTTTTAGCCCTAGTTTTGTTGATTCAATTAAATGTAAATCCACAACAAAAATACCTACATCTTTATCTATAGATAAGAGTAGGTTTGTAAAATCTGCATAAGGATCATTAAAAATATATTTTGTAGTACCTACAAAGACTTTGTCAGTTTTAACATTAATACTTTTTAAAATGGATAAAATAGAACACATTTGAGTTCCTCCTGCGAGCATTACTCTTCCACCATTATCAGTAACCCCTTGAGCAATACCTGTCAGTGAAGGGATCATTGGATCTCCTATCAAAGAGATAGCATCAAAAGGTTTATCTTTTAATGACCCAAATGTTATATTATTTTTTTTCATACTTTTCCTTACTATCGTATTTTTGAGAGTGTGTGGATTTTCTGGCATACTACTACTCATTTTATTTTCGGCATGTATACCTAAAGAAAGCATCACTCCAAGTGCGGTTGTAGTTCCACCAGGAATGCTTTCTCCAAGAATTACAAAATCATTACTTTTAGAAAGTTGTTTTCCGAGCATTAATCCATATCTATAGGCTTTTTCTACCTCACCTGACTCCATTGCTATATCCTTCAAGATATTTTTCCCTGATTGTAGATTAAATGAAAATAATGGTATATCTGGTTTTACTTTTACTCCTGAATCTACTACAATAAAAGGAATATTACTAATATCTAACATTGTCTTTGTTATTAGGGCAGGCGTCGGTTTTCCATCCGGAGTTGCAGGTACATCATCTATACATTTACATCTACCATAATAAAGAAACTCTGCATCAGCTGATGGTGTATATTTTATTAAATCTTTATTAGCACCAGCTACAGTAATACCTGGAATTTCACTTGTTTCAGTATATGCTATTACACAAACGAACAGAGGATTATTTGCTTCTAGGATATCAATACTGTGTTTGCCGTTTACTATTGTAATATCTTTATATCTTTCTATCAATTAGTTATTCTCCATGAGTAATAAATTTTATAAATTCATTCTTTGATCTAGGAACCAGAACATAATTATTTTTCTTTTCTTCTTCTATCGTAGAAGTTGGTTTGTATCCATAATTATGACCTGGATAAACAATCATATTATTCTCTAAATTCATTATTTTTTTAAACAAGCTGTTGTACATTTCTTCCGGATCGCTACCAGGTAAATCAGTACGGCCACAATTTCCAACGAATAATGTATCTCCAGTAATTATTATTTTAGAATCAACTATTAAACATATACTATCCTTTGAATGGCCTGGAGTAAATAATACCTGTACAATTGTCTTTCCAATCATAAATTTGTCTCCATCATTTACTGATATATCATGTTTTTCTAGAGAATTTTTATGTTGAATAACTTTACATTTGGTGGTAACAACAATTTGCTCGTTTCCAAGTATATGATCAAAATGAGAATGAGTATTAATAATATATGTTACTTTATATCTGTTTTTATTTATTACTTCAAAGATCTTTTCTAAGTCCCATGACGGATCGACAATTGCTATTTCTTTTTCTTCATTATCTATGATTAAATAAGTGAAATTTGCCATGTTTCCAACAGCGATTTGTTCTATTTTAAAGGTCATATTATACTATTCCCTCCTCAGCTTCTATGGGTATTCCTATTTTCTTCAATATTAAATTACCTGTATATTTTCTATTATTCAACAATCCCAGTTTAATTCTATGAAATGTTATTGTTGTATTGGCCCTTATTCCATTCGATGTAATTTCTCCATTGTTAGGATTTAAACCAGATGGTATATCCACAGCTATAATATAGGATTTAGATTTATTTATCAATTTAATTACTGATAGGTGGGGATCTTGAATTTCCCCTTTAATTCCAGTACCAAAAATTCCATCAATAATTATATCAGCATTTAATATCTGTTTTTTAATTTTTGTATCTACTTTACTACCTACTATTAATTCTATAGTCTTATTCATTTTACTAATTATTTCAAAATTTGTTAATGCTTCTTCTGTCTTTATTGAGGATGGGTCCCCAAGAAATATTACTTTAAGATTTATACCTGCTGAAGAAGTTAAATGTCGAGCTGTAACCATTGCATCACCACCATTATTACCAGATCCACAAATAGCCACAATTTTTAATTTTGAAATTGGTTTATTTTTAAATCTTTTAATAATAAAATCTGCTACTCCAAAACCTGCATTTTCCATCATTAAAACTTTCTTCATACCGAATTTAGTATGTCCAATATTTTCAATTTCATACATTTGATTCGATGAAATAGCAATCTCTGACATCTTTTTGCTGATTTTTTCAACTTTCTTCTTCTGTACTTGAGTATGATTCATGTTGATATTTATTAAGTGGATTTGTATTTAATGTGATATCTTTTATTTTTTTTGAAAATGCATTTTATAATTAGCAAAATTGATTTCTATTGATCCGTCACTAGTAATTAAAAATGTTTTGCCATCATAATTACATTTTATTTGGGGAGTTTTTCCTTTTTTCCATATCGGCTCAATAATTTTATAATATTCTACAAGTTTTCTTTTTTCATAGGATAATTCATTCTTAATTTTTATTCTCTTCTTTCTAAGAAACTTAAATGCTAAAATTACATATTTATAATTATAATATCTAAACATTTTAACAATTGAAAAACATCTTTCTATTTGATCGCTAGGAACATACAATGATTCTCCTGTCCCTGATTTAGCTTCAATAACTAACAAAATAGCTTTATTGTTATTGACAGCTATTATATCTGGAAGACCAACACTGGACCCTCCCAGTCTTTTGGCTATCCAATTACGATTATTAAGTCTATTTACAATGGAATATTCATAACTGTATCCTCTGCTTCTACGAATGTTTCCCAAGTATTTTTCTATTCAATAATTAAACTTTTATTAATTGTTGGTTTTAAATGGCATTTTCCTTATGATATTAACTAATTAAAACTCTATATTATGAACATTAACCAATAGCTATATGGTATCTGAGAAAATTAAGATTTCACTTAAATCTATTAATGATGAATTGCAATTAATAGAAAATAGAAGAGAACAATTAATAAAAGAATCCAGAGATATTATTATTTTGTGCAGCCAGTCAATTATATCTCTTCACCAAGGTCATATACAAGAAAGTCAATTAAAATTAGATAAAGCAAAAGATTTGTACTTCTCCCTCAAAACACTAGCTCAGACAGATCTTTTAAGATATTTGTCCATGTCAGAACAAGAATTGGTAGAATGTAGTCTTTTGATGAGTATAGTAAAAAATGAAGCTTTACCGGGATTAGATGAAATTGGGGTTTCTAGCCAAGCATATCTATTTGGAATATTAGATTGTATTGGTGAAATAAAGAGAATGGTTTATGATATGGTTAGACTTGACAGATATGACCAAGCAGAATATCTTTTTACAGTCATGCAGGAAATTTACAGCGAAATTTATCCATTTTCTATATATGATAACATAGTAAGTGGTATCCGAAAGAAATTGGATATATGTAAAATCTTAATCGAAAATACTAGGGAATTGATAACAGAAGAAGCTAGACGATCAATCATAATTGAATCGTTAAAGAAATTAGATAGTAGTCTTTAATCAATATAATACGTTTGTAAATAATATTGAATAATAAGTAAAGTTAAATAGAAACTATACTAACTTTTTCTCCATATGGTATGAGAGATAGTGAAAATGTCCAAAAAATAATAAATGATGTTACTCAAAAAGGAAATAAGGTAATTACTGAAGAGGATGCAAAATCTATATTGTCAGCATATGGGATAAAGGTACCAGCATATTCCATCGTAACTACCGAATCAGAAGCTGTATCCAAAGCAAAGGAAATTGGCTTTCCACTTGTTGCAAAAATAGTATCAGATCAGATATTACATAAGACAGATGTTCAGGGAGTAAAAGTTGGCTTACAGAATGAAGATGAAGTTAAAGAAACATTCTTAGATATGTATAACCGTTTGTCTAAAGACTATAAAGTTAAAGGAGTCCTCTTAGAAAGGATGGTTCCTAAAGGGATTGAATTGATAGTGGGCTTACAAAACGATCTTCAATTTGGTCCAGTCATGATGCTTGGCCTGGGAGGAATTTATACAGAATTATTCAAAGATGTATCATTTAGAGTTCTTCCAATAACTAAAGAAGATGTATTAGCTATGATAGAAGATCTAAAAGCTAAAGAGATCTTAAAAGGGTTTAGAGGAGCGGAGCCAATAAACCTAGAAATGCTTTGTGATGCGATTCTCAGAATAGGTAATTTGGGAATTGATATGGCTAAATATATTGATAGTATAGATTTTAATCCCATTATTGTTTATCCAAATAATTACTATGTCGTTGATGCAAAAATTCTTCTCAAATCAGTTCCCGATGAAAATATCATCTCTCAATCAATACCTGATTCACGTTATATGGACACATTCTTTAATACAAATTCAATAGCATTAATAGGAGCATCTCCTGAAGAAGGTAAGATAGGCAATTCTGTTTTGAAAAGTTTATCTAAATATGACTATAAAGGTAAAATATATCCAGTAAATGCAAAGGGTTATAATGAAATTTTAGGATTAAAAGCATATAAAAATTTAGAAGAGATTAATGAAAATATAGATGTAGTAGTAGTCACAGTTGATTTAAAATTTGTGCCCGCCATATTGGAAACATGTGGAAAGAAAGGAATACATAATATGGTAATTATTTCTGGAGGAGGAAAAGAACTCGGTGGAGAAAGAGCAGAAATAGAACAAAAAGTGAAAGAATTATCTTCTCAATTAAAAGTTAGAATAATCGGACCAAATTGTATAGGAATGTTTAATGGTGAAAATCGATTAGACTGTGCGTTTCAAGGACATGATAGAATGATTAGACCAAAAAAGGGAGATGTTGCTTTCTTATCTCAAAGTGGAACTATTGGAATTGCTTTTATGGAAACTTCGGACACTTTTGGAATGAGCAAAATGATTTCTTATGGTAATCGTTCTGATGTAGATGAGGCGGATATGATTTGGTATTTATCAGAAGATCCAAAAACAAATGTAATTGGTCTCTATGTTGAAGGCCTGGGTGATGGTAGGAAGTTTATGAATACTGCCAAGAGAGTTATAAAAGAAAAAAAGAAACCTATAGTAGTTTTTAAAAATGGACGAACCCAAAGAGGTGCTAAACAAGCAGCATCTCATACAGGATCTTTGGGAGGATCATATTCTGTTGTCAAAGGAGCATTTGATCAAGCTGGTATTATATCTGTAGATAGCTATGAGGAATTAACGGGATCATTGAAAGCTTTAACTTGGCAACCTATTCCCAAAGGAAATAAAGTCGCTTTAGTTACCAATGGTGCAGGACCAATAATTGCTGCAATAGATCATTTTGAAAGATTAGGATTAAAAATTGCTGAGTTAAGCGAAGATTCTAAAGAGAAGTTTAAGGAACATTATCCTGCAACCTATGTTATAGGTAATCCTCTTGATGTAACGGGTTCTGCCAATGCTGATGATTATAAATTCGCTATTCAAACATTCATGGATGATCCTAATGTTGATATTATAATGCCCTGGTTTGTGTTTCAAGACGATCCCCTTGAAGAAACTATTGTAAATATATTAGCAGCTTTTCAAAAACAAAAGAAAAAACCAATTTTAATAGGTGCTTTAGGCGGACCATTTACTATCGATATCTCAAAAAGATTAGAAGAAAATAATGTACCCGTATATCATTCAGTAATATCATGGGTTACAGCAGTTGGTGTACTTGCAAAATGGTCAGAGCTTAAAAATAGAAAGTCCTAATGTCTTAATGTCTTTGTTAAGACAGGGAAAACTTATATTCTTTTTAAACATAATTAAACTATGGAAAGTACACAACAATCACAAATAGTAACTGTTACTCCAAAAGCCGCAGAAAAAGTTAGTGAATTTATGAAACAAGAAGGAAAAGATAGTTTATTTCTGCGTGTATATGTCACTGGTGGAGGCTGTTCTGGCTTATCTTATGGTATGGGTTTTGAAGAAAATTCTGAAGAAGATGATCTTGTTATAGAGCAAAATGGTGTCAAAATTGTAGTAGATAATTATAGTCAAAGATATTTAAAAGGAGCTAATATTGATTATATTGATAGCCTTATGGGCTCTGGATTTAAAATTAATAATCCAAATGTAACCAAAAGCTGTTCATGTGGCCATTCCTTCTCTACTGAGTAGTTCAGTTTTTTTTATTTTTTTTTCTAATATTATTGTTTCTGGCAAAGTTATTTATTGAGTAGAGTAAAAAATTAAAAATATAAGAGTTAAATTATGGCCATAATCCTCTGATATTAATTGCTTCAACAACTCTCTTTACTGCAAGTAAGGTAGCAGCCTTTCGCATATCTACTTTGTATTTTGTATGGGTATCATAAACATCATAGAATGATTTTGTGATGTTTATATCTAATCTCTTATTAACTTCTTCTTCTGTCCAATAGTCTCTTCTTAAATTTTGTAACCATTCAAAATAAGAAACAGTTACACCTCCTCCATTAGCAAGCACGTCAGGAATTACTAAAATATCTTTTTTAAATAAAATTTCATCTGCTTCAGGAGTTGTAGGACCATTAGCGGCTTCTGCTATGATCTGTGTTTTTATTTTATCTGCATTATTCTTAGTAATTTGATTTTCCAACGCTGCTGGAATGAGAATAGTACATTCTGTTTCCAACAGTTCATCATTAGTAATTGATTTCGCATCCTCGAATCCTACTATGCTCCCTGTTTCTCTTTTAAATTTCATTAATGCATCCACAGATATTCCATCCGTCTTAATTATTGAACCTTGAGAATCTGAAGCTGCTATCATCTTTGCCCCTTGCTCTTCAACCAGTTTAGAAGAAAACTGTCCTGCATTTCCAAAACCTTGAACGACAAATGTAGCTTGTTTCATGTCAATTTCCATTTTTTTAGCAGCTTCTCTGACGGTATATGCCAAACCTCTGCCTGTGGCCTCATTTCTGCCTAATGAACCACCAATTGCTATTGGTTTTCCAGTTATTACCTCTGGTTGAACATAATTCCCTTTCAATGCAGAATAAGTATCCATAATCCATGCCATTTCTTTACCTCCAGTATAGACATCTGGTGCAGGAATATCCCTATATGGACCGATGACATCAGCGATAAGGTATGCGAACCTTCTAGTCATTCTTTCTAATTCATTTTCTGACATCTGTTTTGGATTGCAAATTATTCCACCTTTTCCACCGCCATAAGGAATATTCGCTATTGCACATTTCCATGTCATCCACATTGATAAAGCCTTAACTTCGTCTAGTGTAACATCAGGATGATATCTTATTCCTCCTTTATGAGGTCCTCTGGCATCATTATGTTGTGATCTATATCCAGTAAACACCTTAATCGAACCATCATCCATTCTTGTGGGAATAGAAACAGTTAGAATTCTTTTAGGATTGGATAATATTTCAAGCATTCCTTTCTCTAGGTTGAGAATTTTTGATGCTTCTTCTAGTTGTTTTAGTGCTACTTCAAATGGGTTTATTTTTTCATTTAAATTAGATGAAGACATATATTTTATTCATAATGTGTTGTTTAATATTAGATAATAAATATATCTCTAAAAATTATCATTTTTCATCTTTTTCAAGATAATTAAACGCAGTTGCTCGTCAGACATATCCCAGTATTCAATATTGAGTGATATGGCAATTTTTTCTAGTTTTTCCCTTTCTGTTGATACAGGCCCATGTATTATTTTTCCAAAATACAGATTTTTTTCGTTATTATGATGATCAAATGAGTTATTATTGGATTTAACTTTATGTACTTCTTCAAGAAGAGTTTGTTTTGTATTATTATATTCGCCAATTGCTTTGCCTATATGTCTTGCCATGTCTGGTAATTTTCTTGAACCAAAAAGTAAAAAGATAGTTATTAAACCAATTATTACCCATTCTGATCCGCCAATTCCCATATTATATATAAGAGATACAGATAATTTATTTATTAATTATATGCATTTATCAAGTATGACAGCTTATCAATATTTTTAAAATTAGTTTTAAAATAAAATTACAAACTTAATAATTGTTATATTTATGTATTGGTATTGGTCAAAGCACTTATATTCGTGCCAATCAACCATAATTTTACTTTACAATAAACATGAGGTTATGGAATTGCCTAATACTGGTATAGTAAAATATCACGTTAAATTAAGTTTCGACGTAGATGGACTCGTAGAAAAAGCTGATATAATAGGTGCTATTTTTGGCCAAACTGAAGGGCTTTTAGGACCAGAAATGAATTTGAATGAATTACAAAAGGTCTCCAAAGTGGGTCGAATCGAAGTCAATGTAGATACCAAGTCGAATATAGCAAAGGGTGATGCTCTTATTCCTATGAGCACTGACATATCTACCGCTGCTCTTATAGCTGCGGCAATAGAAAGTATAGATAAAGTCGGACCATTTCAAGCAAGATTTGAATTGTCTGGCATTGACGATATTCGAGCTATAAAGAAAAAAGTTATAGTAGATAGAGCGAAAAAAATTGTGCAAGAATGGGCTACTAAAACTATTAGCGAAGGTGAAGAAATGCTCAAAGATGTGTATGATGCAAGTAAACCTGGAAAACTTACTACATTTGGAAAAGGGCAACTTGCATGTGGCACAGGTGTATTCAATGCTGATTGGATTATTTTAGTCGAAGGCCGAGCTGATGTTATTAATTTGTTGAGAGCAGGATTCGATAATTCTATAGCTATAGAAGGTGCTAAGATCGATGAAAGTATCATTCACCTAACTGAAGGAAAAAAAGTTATAGCTTTCTTAGATGGTGATAGAGCAGGTGATTTAATTTTAAAAGAACTCCATGGCTTAGTTAAAATCGATAAAGTATTCAGAGCACCTGCTGGAAGAGAAGTTGAAGAATGTACACCTTTAGAAATAACTGAAATATTAAATAATGCAGTAGACTACCCTAAAGAAGAATCATTCTCGTCTATAAAAAAACAACAATCTCTATTACAAAATCATAAAAAATATAACAAAAACGATAGAGAAAAAATTTCTTATCAGCAGACTCAACCCCAGTTTAATCAACTGGAAACATATCCAATGACGAAAGAAGATAATGGATTACAAACTAATAATGAATCCAAATCAGTTATTAGAAACATATATTCTCAAATCAATGAAACCTTAGAAGCAATTCTTCTGGATGGATCAATGAATACTGTTATGAAAGTTCCTGTTTCTGAGATAGTCAAAAAACTTTCAGATTCATCTGGGGGTAAAATATTGGTTCTGGATGGAATAGTAACTCAAAGATTGATTGATGCTTCTGATAAAGCTGGTATTGAACAAATCATAGGTCATAGATTAGCGGATATAAAACGTAATTCATCTATTAAAGTAGGTACATTCAATGAAATGGGATTATAATAATTAATTAATTTTATGAGTAATATTACCTTTCAACATATAGTAATTCTTTCAGAACTGTTGTTGTGTGGAGCCAAGAATAACTTTGTTGAGTTAACCACTAATGAAATAGCAAAAAAAATAAAACGATCACAACAATTAGCTTCTAAAGAATTACTGGATCTTGAATTTTTTGGGTATATAAAAAGAAACAAAAAAAGTAAAAAATATACTATAAAGGTCACAGAAAGAGGATATCAACAAGTATATGATCACTTTTTATTTCTAAAGACTGCTGTAGAGTCTTTTAAACATGTTATTGATTTTGAGGGTCATATTATAACTGGAATGGGAGAAGGTGCCTATTACATGTCATTAGATGGATATAAAAAACAGTTTAGAGAAAAATTAGGTTATGAACCTTATCCAGGAACTCTAAATATAAAATTAAATTCTATGTTATTTGTCGAGGCAAAAAAAGAGATGTTAAAATATCCATCAATAAATATTGAAGGATTTAGTGATCAATCTAGAACTTTTGGCTGGGTAAAATGTTATCCTGCTTCCATTAACGATAGTAAGAATATAAACTCCTCAATTTTGATATTGGAAAGAACTCATTATGATGATTCTATAATTGAGCTAATAGCTCCTTTTTCCATTAAAGAACAATTTTCTTTGAAAAACGGCGATTATGTAAAATTGAAAGTTAACACTAATAATCCCCTCTGATGAATTATAATTATATGTTGTAGAATGAATCTCCTAGATCTCGTTTTAATTCAGAAGTCTTCATATTTGGTATAGGAGTATTTAACCTTAATATTCTAACGTTAATATTTCTTTTCTTGCAATTCTCTGCAATGAATTTCTCAGTATGTGATTGATCATAACCTAAGGCTATTATGTCAGGTTTTACATGCTCAACTGTATCAAATAATGTTCCTTCTTTTCCAATTAATGCCAAATCTACAAAATTTAATGAAGAAACCATTTCTCTTCTTAAGTTTTCATTATGAAATATGACTCTATTTTTTTTTATTTTAGTAGCTGTAGTTTCGGTTGCAATTACTACTACTAAAATATCACCAAGTAATTTTGCTGCCTTGAGAGTAAATATGTGACCAGGATGTAGTATATCAAAAACTCCTCCAACAAGGACTACTTTCATCGTTTCTCTTCCTAATGTATTTAATTTATATTGTTCAGAGTTTATTTTTCCAATTAATCCCAATTCTATTAGTTCCCTCATTCTTGATTCAAAAAAGGAGATATCTAATTGATATTTCTCTTGTAAATATCGTAAAAATGATTTTGATGGATCTAAATTACTTATGTATATTGCTTTCAAAATAAGTTTATCTAGTGATTTCAATTCTATCCCAAGATTTTTAAATATGATACTTCATAAATAATATATATTCGTTTGAGGACAAAATAGTTATATCACTAATTTCATATCATTTTGAATCTTCATTTTTCTTGTTATTTCTAGTCAACTATCAAAAAGCATTGTAATATCTTCTCATAATACTTTTATAAGGTTTGTATATACTTAAAACTGACTTGGTCAAATTTTGTCCTGAATGTGGAGGAGATTTAAAAATGGATTCATCTACAAGAAATTTTATTTGTAAAAGTTGTGGCCTATATGCTTCAAGAGACAAAATTGAGGAATTAAAAGACAAATCACAAATTACTTCTTCTGACTCTAAACAAAGAACTCATGATGATTATTTAGATTGGTGGCAATCCTCAAAAAAAGAAAAACAAAGAAATTAGTTTTTAAATATTAGAAGAATTCTTTGGTTTTTTCGCTCATTTCTTTTTGTAATGAGATCATCTGTTCTTCTTTCCTAGTTCTTAAAACTGTCATTAACTCTGTTTCCTTCACGTAATTAATTGATAATATTTTATTCACAATTATATCTCTAAGATTGTCCAAATTTTTTGATCGAATTTTAATTAGCAAATCAAATTTGTCATAAATTTCATGTATTTCTAAAATTTCATCAATTTCCATAAGATTTGTTGTCGTTTCCTCTGTTCTTCCCTTCTCAATTTTTAAATTAATAAATGCTAGATGGTCGTATCCAAGCAAATCGTTATCTACAAAAATAGTAAATTTTTTTATAATACCCAAAGTCAATAGTTTCCTGACTCTAGTATGAATAGTTGCATCTGAAATGCCAATCTGTTTGGCTAATTCAACAAATGGTAATGATGAATTTTTACTCAAAACATCCAAAATCCTACAGTTAATATAATCTAATAAATTTGGTTTGATATTCATAATTCTTCAATTCTATTACTAAAATATATTAATACTGATTCAATCATGTTTAAAGATACGAGTAATCTATATACATTCACATTGTAAAATAATATAGAGAGACATTAATAGACAATAGTTTTGAAAGTCTAGTTTAAATTAAATACCTATCAAATAATAAAAAACTTGTCATATAAATGCAACGTTCACTATGTTCAAAATGTCAAAAGATAGAGAGTATATATTTTCGACAATATTCAGGTGAATTTCTTTGTAGATCTTGTTTTATAATTTCAATTGAAGAAAAAACCTGTAGAACTATTTCAAAATTTTCAATGATTAACTATGGAGATAAAATTGCAATTGGTGTTTCAGGCGGCAAAGACAGTCTTTCCTTACTGTTAGTTTTAAATCATATATTTAAAAGAAAGAAAACTAATGATATTATTGCAATTACAATAGATGAAGGAATTGCTGGATATAGAAATGAATCTTTAAGAATAGTTAAAGACTTTTGTTCTAAACTTAATATCAAAAATGAAACCTTTAGTTATAAAGAACTTTTTGGAATTGATATGGATGAATCAATGTCGCTACGCCCTTCAGAAAAAATGACTTCTTGCTCTATATGTGGAACATTTAGGAGAAGAGCTATAGATGTAGCTGCAGATTTTGTGGGAGCAAATGTTATAGCAACAGGACATAATCTTGATGATCACCTTCAATCTTTTATGATAAACATTATAGCAGGAGATGTAAATAGAATAGGATGGATATATCCAGAACCGATTTATTATGGTAAAAATGAGATAAAAAAAATTAAACCATTCATAGAAATTTATGAACGAGAAATAGTTTTTTATGCACTTCAACAAAATATTCCCTTTCAATCCGAGCAGTGTCCATATCAAGATGAAAGTATTAGGAGTGAAATAAGGGAATTTTTTAATTCTTTAGAAGAAACCCGATCCGGCATTAAGTATAATACCTATAATTCACTTTTGAAAATATCCAAAATCTTAAAAAAATCTGATAGTTCAGTGAAAAATAAATGTACAATATGTGGACTTGATTCTACTCAATCTGTTTGTTCAGTTTGTAAAAATATCAAAATTTTAAAAAATGGCTTATAAACAAATATAACTTAAAATAGTTGAATAAAGATTGCGGAGGCAGGGAGGATTGGGGTGCCAGCCGTACCCTTCTCTGGAAATCGGCTTTATGCCAGGATCAGTAACTATTAGATAAATCCTTGGATAGGAATTTCCTGCGTATCAAGTTAAAATGAAATCACGCCGAACTGGACGGATATGAGCAGCAAACCATGCGAAGGTATGGTATTGACTGTTAATTCTCGAAATGGGTGAGGTCCGGGAGGGAGCAACCCTAAGGTGACATAACCGTGCTGGTTCGTCTACGTGGTGGATCATACGAGATGCGAGATTGGGATTTTTATCAAAGGTGGTACTAATAGGCTGCCTTCGCATTCAATATATTAATCTCAAAGAAGATTCCTGCATTATTTTGCAAGAGCAATTTGATATATTTTTATAACCAATGACGTAGATTTAAAAAATCGTCAATAGGTTCATTTTTCAAAACCTTAATTAAAGCTTCAGCTTGGGGTACAGAAAGTAATGGTTTGGTAAAATGATTGTCTATAGCTATTCTAGGACAAGCTACTTGAATATAAGCATCTATTCCTTTAAAATTTCTTAATCTTTCTTCAGTAATTTCTGTTAAAGCAATTAATTGGATATCCTTTCCTAAGACTTCCAAAGATTTTTTAAATTTTAATGCTTTTATCTTTGAGAATTGGCCTTCTTTTAGTCCTATTATTATTCCAATTTTGGTTGCTTCTTGTGCTTTATAAATAGATAAAATCGTTTTCTTTTCCATAATTCTGGCCTTGTCATTTACTTGTTGAAATTCATTAAAGTATGGATCCAACATGAAAGTAGGTTTTTGGGTTGACATTGCAATACTTACAGAATGAAACATACTTTGGCCTAAGAAAATATAAGCATCTATTCTCTTTTGTATATCAGACGCTGGATAAAATTCACAGCCAAAAACTTGACCATCATTTAACTGTCCTTTACCATCACCTATTATTATTTTAAATCCATGATTTTCTAATATTTTTTTCGAAGGTTGTAATTGATTTAAGTGTTGGCTATCGGTAACTATACCTAATATTTTATATTCTTTATTTGGCGTATCTTTAGCAAATTTTTCTACTACTATATCGAATTTCACATCATCATATGCATTGATCATAATTACTTTTTTGTCGATAGTTTCCATAGAAATTGTATGTCCAATATTAAACAACAGATCTGCTCCTAGCATATCTGCGGCATGTGTGTTGACGTCACAAGAGCCCCAACAAGTATCACCTATGATATATGCTGGAATATCAAATAGTTTCATAATCTTCTTTCCAGTTTCTTGCATCCTGGGGAATAATGCCTCTGGACCATTCAGCGCTACAGATAAAGGTTTTCTTTTTCTGATTACTTCAAAAACTTTAGCTTCATCAATTGAAATCAATCTATAATCCCATTAAAATTAAATCTCTCTCCCATATTATTTTTCATATCATTATCAATAATGGAGTCTATTTAGAAGAAAATAATACGGAGGATATTATATATCTGAATCTTGACAAAAATTGGTGACGTTTCGATCGATAGGAATTCTGTAAAAATCATGGGAGTAATGAATGTTAGTCCTGAATCTTTTTATAAAAATTCAATAAAAACCAATGTAAATAGTATTTCTAGTTATGTAAAAAAATTAGAAAATGATGGAGCAGATATAATAGATATAGGGGCAATGTCAACTGCTCCATATCTAGATACTGTGATTACATCAAAAATTGAAATATCGAGATTAAAAAAAGCGATTAAGATAGTACGTCACAGTTGTAAACTTCCTGTATCTGTAGATACTCCTAGAGGCAAAGTAGCTGAAGAGGCACTCCAGATGGGAGCAGATGCGATAAATGATGTATGTGGACTAAAATATGATCCTAAAATGGCTGAAATTGTATCAAAACATAATATTCCCGTAATACTGGGTGCATTTGAAAAAAAACCCAGTAAAATTTTAACGGCTAAATCTTTATCAACGAAAAAGATTCTTCATGATAGTATAACGATTGCACAAACAGCTGGTATTAAGAAAACCAATATTATAATAGATCCATCGATAGGCTTTTTTAGAAAAGTAGGGAATAATCCCTTTTTTACAAAAATAACAAAAATACCATGGTATTGTCGAGATATAGAAATCGTTTATAATTTAAAAGAACTAGCCAAGCTCTCTTTTCCCATTTGTATTTCTCTTTCAAACAAATCCTTTCTAGGAAAACTTATGAATCTACAGATAAATGAAAGACTTATCCCTTCTTTAATAATGGAGGTTATTGCTGTTATTAATGGCGCAACAATTATTCGCACTCATAATGTTAAAGAAACAGCATTAGCATTACATACTTTACAATTGCTAAATTAGTATTATTTTAAATGTTTTTTCCATTATAAATTAACTTATTCAAGTTAAAAACTTCGGATAATTAAAGTGAGATTGATGCAAAACTTATAATTCTTCCTTCTCTTAATAAAAAAATGAATATTGAATATTAGAGAAGGTCTAACTTTTGACGATGTATTATTAATTCCAAAACGTTCTCCAATTATTTCTCGATCTCAAACTAATTTGAAAACCAGATTATCAAGAAACATCAATTTGAATATTCCTGTTATTAGTGCCAATATGGATACAGTAACTGAATCACCTATGGCCATAGCATTAGCAAGAGAAGGGGGTATTGGAATTATACATAGATTTATGACAATACAAGACCAAGTAGATGAGGTATTAAAGGTTAAAAGATCTGAATCTGTTATGATAGAACAACCATATACTATTAGTATAGATTCATCTGTAGGCTATGCGAAAAAGATTATGAATGATTTTGGAATCTCTGGTCTCCTTATAGAAAAAGATAAGAAACTGGCAGGAATCATTACTAAAAGAGATCTTCTATTTGAAACTAATTTTGAAAATAATATTTCTTCAGTAATGAGTAAAGACGTGGTTTTCGCTGAAATGGGAACTACAATCGAGAAAGCTAAATATATTTTACATAAGAACAGAATTGAAAAATTACCTATAATCGATAAAGATAAGCATATCATAGGATTAATAACTAGCCAAGATATTTTAAAAATGGAAGAGTTTCCTAATGCTTCTAAAGATAAAAAAGGTCGCTTACTGGTCGGAGCGGCCGTGGGGGTGAAAGGAGATTACCTAGAAAGAACAGAAGCATTATTGGATGCAGGTGCAGATGTTATGGTTGTTGATATAGCTCATGGTCATAGTGATAATGCCATTAATTGCGTTCATTTAATAAAAAAAGCTTTCAAAGATTGTGAGTTGATAGCTGGTAATATTGCTACTGGCCAGGGGACAGAGGATTTAATTAGAGCAGGTGTAGATGCAGTAAAGGTTGGGGTAGGCTCAGGGTCAATTTGTATTACTAGAGTTATTACTGGTTCTGGAGTTCCTCAATTAACCGCAATTTTGGATAGTGTAAAAATTGCTAAAGAATATGATATTCCTGTGATTTCAGATGGAGGTATTAGAAATTCAGGAGATTTAACCAAAGCACTTGCAGCTGGTTCTTCATCTGTAATGGTGGGAAGTCTATTAGGAGGAACTGACGAAAGTCCTGGAAAGACACTTGTTAAAAATGGTAAAAAGTATAAGATCTATAGAGGAATGGCCTCTTTTTATGCTTCATTGGGAAGAAAATACCGTGAAGAGGGACAACAAATAATAGAATCAGAGGATCTCAATGATTATGTACCGGAAGGCGTAGAAGCAATGGTATCTTATAAAGGGAGTGTAGTAGAGATTATCCGTCAATTAGTTGGAGGTCTCCGTTCAGGGTTAAGTTATTGTGGTGCAAAAACTATCAATGAAATGCAACAAAATGCTGAATTTGTCCGAATAACAACAGCAGGATATATTGAAAGTCAACCACATGATGTTAACGTTATGTAAATAATATATTTTTGTATAACAGTTATAGAGAGATTTTAGATATTATAATTTTTTATAGCGTAATATCTTAATAATTTAGCCTTGTAACGAAAACTTTTATTTATATGCGAGGTATTAAATACTATTAAATACTATATCTATTAAATTATATAATGTAATTTTATTAGGATATATATATTGTCTATTGATGTAACGGTTCAAGTATTAAAGGAGAATGTTGGAAAGAACATAATGATTAAACTAAAAGGAGATAAAGTAATTAGAGGTGCACTCTCAAAATTTGATCAACATATGAATCTTGTATTAAGCGATGCTACAGAATACAAAGGTGGAGACCAGACTAAATTAGGAAATATTCTTCTTAAAGGAGATAATATAATAATAATATCTCCACAAGAATAATTCAAAAGGTATTTTGTTCTTCTTTATGGTTATTAGAAAAAGTAATTAATTTTAATTTAGGTTATTCTTTCGGTGCGTGGACTTTGGTCTTCATCTCATGTTATACATGATCAGTTCGCCCATCGATTGCCACGCACCGATAGTAAGATTGAAAGATAACCCGAAAATTAAACTGTATGAATTATAATGATCTGTTTATCTGCATCAACTGTAACTTTGGTATTATTTTTTAATGATTCAAAACTTGACCCTCTTCCATCTACAAGTGGAATATCTGATATTGCACATCCTGATGCAGTTATAATATCACATTTATTGCTACAAATAACTGCTTTTGGACTGACACCATTGATTTTTAATGAATAAAAAATATAAGCTCCAACACTACTTCCAATACAATTAGGGAAAATCAGAATTCTATTTTTGAGTGTTTGGTTAAATAAATCGTGGTCTTTGTCTTTTATCTGGCCTGTTTTTGTATCAAACATTGAGAGCATGTTTAAGGGCTTATTCGATAAGAGCGCTAAACCTTCTGCCTTTCCGCCAACAATTTTTTTGCAATTTATATTTCTCATAACTAAATCATTCGCAGTATTCTTTTGTTATCGATTTCATATCTTTTAAAGAAACATCTATTTTGTTTGCATGTTTCATATAGTATGCACATTTTATACTATTAGTTACAATTGAATCATAATCATTTTTTGTGATTAAGGGCGTCAAGCATGTACATGAATCACAATTAATATCAACGCCTGCCTTTTTTAATTTTCTAATCATTTTATTATTACATTCTGTTAATGAACGAGGACAAAATATTAGACACGGTTTTTTAAATTTTTTTCTCTCTGTTAAATGACCAAGTAGATTTATTTCTTCTAAACCTAATTGAGGACTTCCAAATACTATTAAGTCTCCTTTTTCAGCAGTATTTAACTCATCTTTTACTTGTGTTAGCTCTGTTTGGCCAAAAGAAACTTTCTCACAGTCATTATTTTTATTACTAAACATTCCACACATACCTGATGTTCCAATTCCTGCAGAAATAGCTTTTGACTTGATTATATCTAAACTTTCAGAATTAATTTCTAAACCTACGCAAATATCTTTTGCTATTTTTCCAGCAAAGTAACCCAATAGTCCAAAGTCAGACTCTGTTTGTATGTCTATGTCTGGTTTTATGCTAGTAGTTGGTGTTCTGAGATCATCAATTAACAAGTCAGAATATGGAGTCTTGCCAGTTATGGCACTCGCTAAGGAGCTCAAAGAACTTTCTTTGTTTGTCTTGATTCCTAATATAGAATTTATGAATACCGCTGCATTACTTTCTGCAAAACTAACGCTCTCACCTTTTTTTGGCAAAGTAAAAATTTCATAAGGTATACAAGTGAAAGAAGGTATGACACCTAAAGATAAATATGAATTTATAATTGAATGTTGATTTGCTTTAAAATCTTCTGAAATGTTATTGTCTTTCTTTGAGTCAAATCCCATGGGATTTAAAGTTGTTGTGACTGTAACTTTAGTTTCTTTATCTAACTCTGAAAGAAATTTTACACCAGCTTCTCCTATTGTGTTAAAATTAACTCCTGAGATATGGGCCCATTTAATAGGAATTAGTTTTGTTGCATCGTTAGCATTTCCTATTGAAACCAGTATTTTATACGCTAACTTCAATCCATCACCATACTCTCCTTGTAAAGCCCTTTCTTCTTCTCTTGTCAATTCCATTCTGTAAATTCAGAAAGTAAAACAATCTTGTCATTTAAAAGTTCTTATGGTTATTCTGAAATAATAAATAATACATATAATTCTTTAAAGCCATCTAACAGATAGTCTATTAATAGGTTCTTAATTATATTATATGTGCAATTTGTAACCTGGTTCCAGTATTATCAAGTTATCCGACAGAAAATGGGTTATAGTACAGAAGAAGATCAAAAAGCTGCGTATTTACTATCAAATTTAATAAAACGAAAATTTCTTGATCCTAAAGTTTTGGATAAAAAGATAAAAGGTAAACGAATATTGATTATTGGTGCTGGACCAAATTTAGATCTTTATACTTCTTTTATCAAGAAAAATAAATCGTACATTAAGATTGTTGCAGATGGAGCAGTAAAATTTTTGATAGAGAATAATATCAAGCCTGATATCGTGGTGACAGATTTAGATGGTGATCTTCGTTTTTTAATAAAAGCAGAAAAGCTGGGAGCAATTATAGTAATTCATGCTCATAGTGATAATATATCTTTAATGGAAAAATATGTACCTAAATTTAGAAGAATTATCGGAACAACCCAAGTAATGCCTGTTCCACATGTCTTTAATTATGGAGGTTTTACTGATGGAGATAGATGTGTATTCCTTGCAGAGGAGTTTGGAGCAAAAGATATTGTATTAGTTGGAATGCTATTTGATGACAATATAGGACCATATTCGAAAGAGAAAATAAACAATGTTAAAGTGAAAAGGGAAAAACTCCAAATTGCAAAAAAACTTTTACAGGTTCTTGCTAAAAATTCAAAATCAAATCTGTTTGATACTTCTAAGAAACCTATAATTGGTTTCAAACCTTTTAAAATTACACCTTAATTTTCTAAAATGGCAAATCAACTTTTAATTGTAATTAAGCTTTAAACCAAAAATAATTCGTTCCGTGTTCAATCATCAATATACTTTTAAAGTTATATGTAGTTTTAAATCTTATTGTCAAATTTATCTTACTAACATTTTTCAGATGAAATTAGTTAAAAAAATTACTTACCATATCAACTAGCATGATTAATGATAAAGTAGATTTGTTCACCACCAAACAATTATGATATATACTCTGATCTCTATCAGGTTCTATCATTTAGTTGAAGTTGTATCTTCTCTAAATTAGATTCATATCATTATCTATAACAGGTTTTTTGGAAATTAATTAAATTGATAAATGTTTATTATTAAAATGGTTTGATGAACGCCTATGAAAATGAGTACATCTATTTTGCATAAAACTAGATTATCAAATAACGTGTGGAATAGTGTATCCAAAGGTAAATAGAATTGGATCTTTTTTCCTTAATACTCTTTCTACTCATCTTCAATTTCTCAAACACAGGTAATATAGGATATTCATTTATTTAGCACCAATTTAATTAGTTAATATTCAAATATGCTAGAGGGTCTAAGATTCTGTTTTGATTATAAAGCAATTTATTAGATATTATATGAAATGTAAAAACAACTTTATATTCTTTAATTATATTTTACATTGAATGTTAAATTTTTCAGAAGAGGATATTAAAAATGCTGCAGACCTGAGAGACTGGTTATTAAAGCAGCTCTCAGATAAGCAAGAAGAAATAGATAGACTTAAACGTCTTCTTCTACTCATAGATAACTTATTGAAACAGGAAAGTTTTAAACCTGCTTCTAAACTTCAACGTTCAATAAAAAACACTGAAAGTTCTATTATCACCGAAAGGCAAGAATCGGTTCTTCGTAATAAATCTACTATAAAAACTGAGTCCAAAAAATATACTCCCAATAGTTTAAATGAAAATGTGTCCTCTCTTACGGAAACAAGAGAACTTAAGAGACTTAAAGATAATTTATTATTAGCAAAAGTAAATATTTCATCACAAACAATTGAAATAATTCCTGAAAAGGATCTACTATTCAATATTGATACTCCTCCATTCAAATCCTTTTTTATAAAAAGGATTCTAGAAGGAATGATCACTCAAGATCGAGATAAAAATCAGCAAAAACAGACTTTAAATAATGACCCTTTGAATTATTCTATCGATGAACATGAAGGAAGAATTAAAAAGATAATAATAAACAATTATAGAGAAAAAGAAAGACTAACTGATATTATTAATACCTCAGCATGGGTATTGACGAGAATGTTAGAAAAAGAGAATACTTTTGGAAACAAAACTTAAATTGGATAAAATAATTATTCTAGATTTTGGCTCTCAATACAGTCATCTTATATGTAGAAGAATAAGAGATGCAAATGTTTTTTGTGAAATTTATCCCTATAATCTCACGTCTGAGCAAATTAAAGATCTATCTCCAAATGGTATAGTTTTTTCTGGGGGCCCAGCTAGTGTATATGCTGAGAATTCTCCCAAACCTGATAAAAAGATATTTGAACTTGGAATACCAATTCTAGGAATATGTTATGGACACCAAATAATTGTTGATAATTTCAAAGGGAAAGTTAAAAGATCTAATACTCGAGAATATGGAAAAGCAATATTGACAATAGATGATAAATCAGATCTTTTTCTTAATTTAGACAAAAGCATCAATTGTTGGATGAGTCATGGTGATGTAGCAGAAAAGACTCCTAGCGGATTTAAAGTATTAGCTCACACAGAAAGTTCTTTCGCAGCAGCGATAGGAAATCAAGAAAAGAAATTCTATGGGATTCAGTTTCATCCTGAAGTTGTTCATACTGAGCACGGTTTTGAAATTTTGAAGAATTTTTCTATCAATATTAGTAAAGCAAAACCTGAATGGGATCTGACAAATTTCGTCGAGTCTACCATTGAAAATATAAAGAAAAAAGTAGGAAATGATAAAATCTTATGTGCAGTTAGTGGAGGGATAGATTCTACTACTGTAGCAGTTCTATTAAATCGTGCTGTCCATGATAATTTGCAATGTGTCTTTGTTAATCATGGTTTACTTAGATATGGTGAAGAATCTATGGTAATGGACCGTTTAACACAAATAGGTTTGAATGTAATCTATATTGATGCTTCAGAAAAATTTTTAAATAAATTAAAAGGAATTACGGATCCTGAAGAAAAGAGGAAGATAATAGGTCACGAATTTATTAATGTTTTTCAAGGGGAAGTGAAAGAAAAAGAACAATTTCGATGGCTGGCACAAGGAACTTTATATCCTGATGTGATAGAAAGTGGTATTTCTATAGGCCCCGCATCACTAATAAAAACTCATCATAATGTTGGCGGCCTTCCTACTGTCCTTAATCTCAAGGTATTAGAACCCTTGAGATATCTTTATAAAGATGAAGTTAAAAAAGTCGCTAAGATTCTGCAGGTTCCAGAGGATCTTTTAAATAGACATCCGTTTCCGGGACCTGGACTGGCTGTTAGAATAATAGGAGAAATAACACCAGAAAAAATAAGAATTTCAAAACATGCAAGTAAAATTGTTGAGGATGAGCTTATTACTGAAAATTTATATAATTCTGTTTGGCAAGCCTATGCCTCGGTAGGTGATGATAAAGCCGTAGGGGTAGTCGGAGATGAACGGCTATATGGTAATATTGTGACTATAAGAATAGTAAATTCAGTAGATGCAATGACAGCAGACTGGACAAAGCTACCGTACCCATTACTTGAAAGAATCAGTAATAGAATTACAAATGAAGTAGAGGGAGTATCATGGGTAACATATGCAATATCAAGTAAACCCCCTGCAACTATAGAACCACAGTAATTTAATTATTTTATATATTGTGAGCTTTGTTTACGTAACAATTATTTTTTTAGTAATTTTCTAGATTTTGTTATATTATAAATTTCTGAGTATTATAAATTGGATGCTTCAAATATGAAATATGAAATAATTACCATTACATTGTAACTAAAATATCCCATCATATTATGATATAAATTCAAAAATAGGTAATGATAAAGAACTAAGTTTATTGATTATATTTTTTCTTTCTGTTGATCAATAGCAATCTATCTCTCAATAATTCAGCATTGTTAAAAGAAAGTTAAATGACGATCAAAAGGCCTCTAATCTAATATAATTTGTTAGTAGGAATATATTAATCATAACAGTATTATTATGACCAAAATATTAACTAAATTAATAAAGCGGGTGCATATTATATTTGTTATGTCTAAAGAATCAGTTCGATGTCCGTATTGTGAATCATTATTTAATAATAAGGTTGATCTATCTAAACATATAGATAGAATTCATCTAGGTTCTGGTCTATTAGAGGGTGATTCAAGTAAGTTCTAACGTATATTTGTTATCATTATATAAAATAACACTTTAACATCTCTACGTGAATCGGCAATACGCTTTTATATTTTATTTAAAATTTTTTGATCTTGATAAGTATAAATTATATATTTTCTAATTATAGTATTAATGAAAATTTTAATGTTAT
>DATDKD010000050.1:0-6217 GCA_036520175.1 Nitrososphaeraceae archaeon | reverse complement strand
TCATAATTTTAATTCTGATGATTCATCTTATTTTCTAGGTTTAGATAAACGAACGAAAATAGAATTAGAACTCGCAGAAAAAAACTATCCTTTGAATATTACTTTATCTATGGATCATTCTGATAATGCCGCAAGATTAGTGTATGATATCTATTATGCTGATGATGACATTGTGGAAGATAGTGATTTTATTAAAAGATATAACAAAGAAGTTTCCTCTTCTAATTCAACAACCTATGCACTAGTTGTTGCTGATCTTTTAGATGAAGTATTAAGAGGATATGCTGACGCATTAGTAATAGATACAGATCTTACAAATATGTCTAATTTAGTTCTCTTAGATAAATTAGAAAATCTATCAAAACAATCTAATTCTAATTCTACAAATTTCTCTTCAAATAGTTCGGATAATAATACTGAGGGAACAAAGTCTGAAGAATCTAAACTCTTATCAACAAATAATTCAATATTTAATTATGCTGATTATGAAACAGCAAAGGCATTATTAGTTGAAATTAAAGACATATTTGAAAACCATCTAAAATCATCATCCAATAATGCTCTCGGTAGTCAATCTGTAAATGATATTTCAAAACTAGAAAAGGATCTCGGGAAACTATCTAATCTAATTAATAATAATAATGGTTCGCCAGCAGAGGTTATGGAATTGGTTCATTTACAAATACATCCATCTTTGCAGACGGCATTTGGATTACAAACAAAAATGAACATGGATGGACAAATGAACATGGATGGACAAATGAACATGGATGGATGAGATAAATTCAATAATTAACGAAGATTAGTCATTAAATTACATTTTATATATATTTTTTTGTTCCCTTGGAAATAATTATAATTAATTAGCTAATTATCTAAGCAAAAATGCAAAAAGTTTTTCTTGAATAATAATTTGATATTAAGGAAGATTTATCTTTAGACAAATTTTACCATATTAATTACTATTGATAAGGAAATCATGGATAGTTTTTTTATTTGCTGTTATTTTATCGTTTGAATCAATTCTAATTGAATATCTCACACTATTATTAGGAATATCTCCATTAGCTATATCTGCATTTAGTATTGCTATATCCGGAGTTCTATTATTATTAATCTTAAATTTTATAAGTAATAGACAGACATCTTCTCTAGTTTATTCAATTAAAGATTTTATTCCTGCATCTATTTTTCTTTCTGCTGGTATATTTACATGGTATGATGCTGTAAGCAGAGTTGGTGCATCAAAAGAAAGTCTATTGGCAGGACCAATCGAAATTATAGCGGTCCTCTTCTTGGCAAGAATATTTCTTCATGAAAAATTAAATAAAAAACAAATATCAGGAATTTGTATAGCACTCTTAGGATTTATAATTGTGCTATTAAGTGATCATAATAGTGGTACTAATAATAATGGAATCATAAATATTACCATAATTGAAGTTAAAACATTAAATTTTTCTATTTCATTTGGTGATATCGAGGCAATTATTTCTGCAATATCTTTTGCCTTAGCAGTGTATTTTTTAGCTAGATTATCAATGAAATATTCTCCATTAGAAATTTCAGGAATGTGTTTGATACTATCAGGATTTATCTTAATTATTGTTATGCTTATCTTTACTCCTGAAATGTCTATAAATTTGTTTATGTCATATTGGTATATATTCCTAATATTTTCTCTGTTACCATTGATTGGTACTATATGTTATATCGAAGGAATAAAAAGAATAGGAGCTTCCTTAACATCTACAATAGCATCATCTAGAATTCTGTTAACACTAATTATTCAAATAGTATTAACTCATATTGGAATCAGAAATACTCTGCCTGATAATGTATTTTTAGCATTAATAGGAGGAACACTAGGTATTACAGGAATAATTATCATACATACGCATTTGTATTTTTCAAAACATACCAGTTAATTTTTATTTTCATTATTATATAATCTTAATTATCAATATATCCCACAAATTTTGATAATATTCTAAGATAAATTTGCATGGATCTGTTGTTGTTGTCGTCTTCGTCGTCGTGGTCATCCTTATTTTTATTCTGATGGAGACAATCTCTTAGTAGTTGTACACAATTAATTGCTTTAACCAAAGTAAATATATAGAAAAATTTATGATCTTTATCATAAATTATATTTAGATATATGGGACAACTATGACGTTCTTGCTCTCGCTATGAAACATTATGATGGGTTCATAAAGTCACGTTAGGAATCACTATTAAGATTCAAGGAAATTGGTACAGATCCTTTATTAAAAAACAAATATTGGAAGAAAAAACAAGAATTTATTAGAATGGTTCTGTTTAAATAGGAAGGAAAATGTTACTATATAGAATTGTTAGTGCAATTAAAATATGAGGTTATCCCATCATTTTTTGTTATATTTTACTTTTAAACCTTACACAATTGAGATTTATTCTATTTAAATTTTACTTTACTAAGATGATATAGTTATAACAGGAAAATATATTTATAAAAATGTTTTTGTAAAAATGAATCTAAACTCTTTCTCTTTAAGTATCCAAAAAATTCTCGAAATATTTTTAGCTAAAAATTATGTAAAAATAACCATATACTTTATATTCTTTATAAAAAATAGTATAACATACTGAAATCTTGTAGTTTATGTGGTAAAGTTATAAAAAACGAATCGCCTCTTACTTATAGTAAGGTGATAAATAATTCACATTATGAATTTACTTTCGACACAAAAGATTGTTTTCTTTTGTTTAAGAGACTGTCTAGTGTTTATGGCGAAGGTTTCGAACTTGAAGCTCTTTGTTCTTTGGAGAAATGTCTATTAATTAAATAATTTTGGCCCAAGTTTTGCGAATACTTTAAAACAGAGAAATTATTACTAGTAAATATCCCGAATATTGACTAACCAAAATGAAAATACTCCTACACATACAAAAAATAAAGAAGAAGTAGCAGAAGCAGACGTTATGTTAAAATGCTCTTTATGTGGGAAAAAATTATTTGCTAATGAATCCAGTGACATCATAATAGAAGAGATTGCTGGAGCACAATACCATTTTGATAACCCTCAATGTCTTATTATGTTTAAGAGATTAAATCACGCCTATGGTAAAAACCTCAAAAATTTTATGGGTACCACCCAATTTATTTCTGATCCATTTTGGGATAAAACAATTCCTACAGAGGAAGAAATTAATGAAATTAATCACGAATTAAAAAAACCTGACATTAGAGTAATTAATAATCCTGAAGAGGCTTTAAAAACAGCGGACCAATTAATTAAGACTGCAAAAAATGAAATATTGTTATTATTTTCGTCTGCCAACGCCCTTTTTAGACGACTGATAAGGGCAGACGGTCTCACTACTATGAGAGAATTAATTCAAGCACAGAAGGAAATTAAAATCAGAATTCTTACACCTTTTGATGAAAAAATAAGTGATTTAGTAAATGACTTGAAGAAATTCTCTAATATAGATTTAAAGTTTTTAGCAGAACCACTTCACCTAAAAGTAACAATTGCGGTAGTAGATAGGAGTCATTCAATGGCAGTGGAATTAGTAAATGATGATGTTGATAACTCTATAGATGCTATGGGATTATCCACTTATTCAAATAGCAAGTCAACTGTATTATATTATGTTTCTATTTTTGAGAGTTTGTGGAAACAAGCAGATATCTATAAAAAAGCAGAAGAACTTTATGACCAACTTAAATATAAAAATGAAACACAAAGGCAGTTTCTCAATATAGCTGCGCATGAATTACGTAATCCTATTCAACCAATTTTAGGTTTAGCCGAAGTAATGCTTTCCAATAAAAACTTGAATGTAATACAACAGGAAGAGCTGCTAAGAATAATAATTAACAATGCAAAAAAGTTACACTTCCTTACCAATAATCTTTTAGATGTAGCACGAATAGATGAAAATCTTTTCTCATTAGAGTTGCAAGAATTTGACATAGTTGGATTGGCAAATGAGGTTATAAAAGAAGTAAGAAATCAAATTACTAATAATAGAAAAATCCAGATAAACCTTCAATGCACTGAAAAATCTCTCCATGTTATTGGAGATAAAATTAGATTAAATCAGGTTTTTCTCAATCTTATCAATAATGCAATTAAATATACTGATGAGGGTGATATCTTGGTCTCTATTAAAAGAGGTAATAACAATGGCAATAATAGTAATAGTAATAATAATGAGAATGATACCGTTGCCCTTGTTCAAATTATAGATAAAGGTCTGGGAATCCAGGAGGACATAAAACAAAAACTATTTTCAAAATTTACTAAAGGTAAAAAAGTGGGTACTGGCCTTGGATTGTTTATCTGCAAAAACATTGTAGAAAGTCATGGAGGCAATATCTGGGCTGAAAATAATCCAGATAAAGGTGCGACATTTAGCTTCACAATACCAACAACCAAGTAGAACCAGATAAGTTAATAATTATTATTATTTCTTTTATTCTAATTTGTTTTTATAAAAAAAACAAATTTGTTAGTTTTTTTAGATATTTTATTCTGTAAATAAATAAATATTTTTATATATTGACTCAATATTTTCTGCTATATACTCGCAGCATGAAAAAAAGAATACTAATAGTCGATGATGACCAGGGAACAACACTTCCTTTCAAAATGGGTTTAGAAAATCAAGGATTTACGGTTAAGACTTTTAATGATCCAAAATTGGCATTACTAAATTTTAATAGCGGTTCTTATGATTTAGCTCTTATAGATGTTAGAATGGAAGGAATGAATGGTTTTGAATTAGTTCAGGAACTAAAAAAGATCGATCAAAATCTAAAAGTTTGTTTTATAACTTCTTTTAAAGCCTATTATGATTCTTTACTTCAAGAATACCCTAACATGGATCACAAATGTTTCATCCAAAAACCAATATCTATTGACGATTTGATAAAACATATAGAGAAGGTTTTACCTCAATAAATAAATTGATATTATGATAATTGTGTTAATATAAGTACAAGTGCAATTGTGATAAGATGACAAAGTGTATAGCCTTTCATTCCTATAAGGGAGGAACCGGTAAAACAACAATTTCAGCAAATTTTAGCGCTTTACTAGCAAAAAAAGGATATAATGTATATTTACTGGATCTTGATGTTTACGCTCCTAGTCTTGGATCGTATTTTGACATACATGAACCAAAAAAATGGATAAACGATTTTCTTCTTGGAAATGCTTCTGTTGATGATGTTTGTATTGATATTACCAGGAAGATTTCAGGTGATATAAAAGGAACATTAAATGTTGGATTTGCTAATTCTAGTAAAGAAGAAATTTACAAACTTGAGGGGAATGTATCTAGACAAAGTTCGCAGATGCAACTGCTTAGAAATTTTATACTTTTGAGAGAAGAACTCTTTGTTAAAAAAAATGCTGACTTTGTAATAATTGATACTAGCCCAGGAATAAGATACTGGTCGATTAATACCCTTGCTGTTTCCGACATAGTTATATTAACTCTAAAAATGGGTGACCTTGATATCGAAGGTACTAAAAAAATGGCTCAAGAGATTTATGGCGCATTCACTAAATTTGGAACGTTATGCTATTTATTGTTAAATAGAGGGCCTGGTTACTGTTCAATTCCCGAATTCCAAAAAAATCCTGTTAATATTTCGGAGAAACACAAAGCTGGTAATTCAAGACATTATAGTTCGCTTGAAGATTTATCAAGTACAATAGATATAGGTATAATTTCAGAAATACCTTGTTACTGCGATATTCAATTTAGCACAAAAGAATTCCTAACTGGACTAGAATACCCAGAACACCCCTTTACCCTCAAACTTGCAAATCTTGCAACTAAACTAGAAACAAATGAAACTTATAGTCAACAACAATAGATGAATATAAAATTATTATAGAAATAATCTTATTTTTTTCTAAAATTCACATCATAGTGCCAACAAGGTTAAATACTTTACAAAGAATTAAGTAGTATGCAGAAAATCCATTCCACTTCAAATAGCATAATAGGTCTTTTAGATAACATAGATATTTCCCAAATAAAACCATTCAAATATGCTTATCGAAGAAATGTCAGTGAGGATTTAACTGAACTCTGCTATTCAATAAAGGAAAAAGGACTTTTACATCCTATTATTGT
This sequence comes from Nitrososphaeraceae archaeon, assembly GCA_036520175.1. GTDB lineage: Archaea > Thermoproteota > Nitrososphaeria > Nitrososphaerales > Nitrososphaeraceae > TH1177. Next base: position 79 of record DATDKD010000050.1, on the reverse strand, counting down.
CAGAATGATTGAAGAAGAAGGAGGATATGAAATTGTTGCAGGTACTAGAAGGTATAATGCTTGTAAGATGCTTGGTTGG
>DATDKD010000049.1:0-19298 GCA_036520175.1 Nitrososphaeraceae archaeon | reverse complement strand
TAAATAATAGTGTCAAATTAAAAGTTCGGATGTTAACCCCCAGTTTTTTTCATGGGGTAACGCCTATCATATCTATAGTTCTCCTAATCGAATAAAAACAAGAATATAAATTACGGAATGATTATTAGTTTTGATGTACATTTTACGTGACCCTCGATCAAAACTTAATGATAGTGTAATGATAGAACAAACTTCTAAAATAACTTAGTATAAAAAAAGCATACATCAAAGATTAGGAGTCTGAAAAATTCAACATTTATCTATTGTGTAAATATATACAAATCTTTGAAAAATTAGGCATTATAAGCTATGTTTGATGTAATTTTTTTAGATCAAGATATTTATAACAAATAAGTATAACATTTGTAGTAGTATACCCCCAGGATTAATAATTTAATTATATGCCTAATTTAATAATTATGAATTACTTTTAATTTTATCATATTTTTCGAGTGTTAGACACACAGTATCAACAGTAAGAAATACTAAGTACAGGTTATTAAATTAAATGAAAAATTGATTAAATATGGGTTATTAAGAAACCCTGCGGGTGATATAATTTTACTATCTGTTGATTATTGCTTCTGTAAACCATGATGGAAACATATCATTTACATTTCTTAATAAATAATTTATGTTACTATCTAAAATATATGTAGATGCATGATCTTCCTGACTTCTTATACTACGTCCATAAGTCTGAGTTAGCCTCACAATCGTATTCCACAAATACCAATTCATATCCTTTTTTCTCAGTGCCGCAACCTTCTTATCGCTTAAATCAGGGTAAGGAATTTTAGTTATAATCTGAAACCTTGATAAATCATCTTTTAAGTCTAAACCTTGATAAAATGAAGGAGAGATGAGAACTGTGGGCCGTGTGTTTTGTGAATGTCTCTGTAATGTTTCTATTCTATCGGTATTAGGCCCACTTTCTATGAGACGTTGCAAATTTTCCTTATTTAAATTATTTTTAATATATTCTAATTGGAAATAGGATGTAGTATGAATAATTCCTTTTTCATTTTTGTGTATACTCATTATATTATTTACCGTTTTAGCAATAATCGGAAGATTATCTAATATGTTTCTACTATTCAACCATGCGATATTCATTAAATGAATGGGTCTATTCTCTTTGGGAAAATCTGAGTGTTTTACCCGAATAAACTTGATTTCATCTTGTGATAAACCTGTGATTTTACATAAATACTCTTTATTTAAAATAGTAGCACTCATAAATAATCCATAATTACTTACATCGAGAATCTCTTTAAAGTAATAAGATATATCCAAAGGAGTAAGAGTTATTTTTCTAATCAAATCTTTGGATTTACGATCTATATTCGTTACCAACCAATTATTCTTATTAGTTTTCATATCCGTAAGGACATAATCAAGGTTCTTTTCCCTATTAATACAATCAATTAAATTTTTTTCAGTAAAAGGCTCCTTTAGAGAATTATTTTCTATAGCAAGTTCTGCCTCTTCCATAAAATCCAGGAGAGTCTCTTTATAATATTCACAAAATTCAATCCATGTTTCTATTTCTTCTTCCTTTCTATTTGGTAATTGAAGCTTAGGAAATAGTCGTGTAATATTTTCACTATTAATTATAAAACTCTTGAAATTAGAAACTTCTGATTCAATATTATGGACTTCATCAAATACGAGTAATTCTCTTTTTGAAATTATATTAGAAAAATAAAGATCTGAGAGAAAGTACTTGTAATTATAAATTGCATGTGAAGCTTTGGTAGATATCCATTTTTGATGGAAATATCTACATGGTTCCCATTCCAAATTTTCAAATCGTATTTGTTGATTATTTTTTTTTATGTATTTCAATTTTTCAAATTGTCCAATGTCAATATGCTCGAATTTCGTTCCTAATCTATTTATCTTATAATCGGAGAGTCTGGTTTTATAGAGGCAATCAAAATCTTCTTGTTTCTGACATGGCCCATATTCACATGTTTCATGTATTCCTTCATTTTCTTTTAATATACACGGGAAATTTCTTTTACCTTTTCCTTCTTTAATGAAATTAAAATCCTTAGAATATTGATTTTGAAGATCTTTAGTAGAGGTACATATATGAGAGCTTCCTAAATAGCTCGCCAAAGTTATTGCAATAGGACTTTTCCCAAAGCCAGTAGGAGCCTCAAGAAAAATATATTTTTTATTGCTCTTTATAGCTTCTTCGATTTCATCTAAAACTTTTCCTTGATTATTCCTTATTTTTTTTAAAGGAAAATAGTTTATTAATTTCATAATGTCATCGGAGATTCATACTTATTTTTATAGGTTGTAATTTTATTAGGTTGTTGTACAATTTAGAAATTTGTCATTATAATGCATTAATTGAAATTGTTTTTTCTAATAATAATTTTTCTATTTCTTCTCTTGTTTACATAATGTCTATTAGGAATATTACCAGTAATCCAATCTTCACTTAAAGGTTTTCGTGCTCTCCGTGCTGACTTAGGCCCAATTCTTTTTCCTAAAAAAAGACGTCCTTTTTTTGCTATTTTTCCCATTGCCTAAGTAATATTGTTCGGAAAGATTAATTAGTATTGTGTTTGATATTTACACATTCAATTAACAGTCAACCTAAGAAAATTTCTCCATTATTTTTGAATATTTCCACAGAATTATTAAATTTATCATGTTTAATTATTAAGCTCTCATTAAAATTTAATTTTTTTTGCATACTTTGTAAATAAAAATTTAAAGTCGATAAATCCTCAAACGTCTCTTTAGGACATAATACAGTAAGGTCGATGTTAAGGATAATAACCTCATATACACTCTCTTTAGTTTTAAACAATTTTATGATGTTCATATCTATTGAATTTTTCTTTATCTTAAAAAATCTTTTCAATTCCACGTTAATGCAAAACAAACATATTTCAAAAAAAAATACAATAGTTGTGGCAAATCTATCAATCAATGAATTTACTTATAGCAGATTCAGTTCATTGTTGGGCGATTTACAGGATAAAAGAAAAAAAAATATAGATTCAGATGATTTACTCAATGAACTTATTGATAACTTTCAGCAAAATAATTGGGATCATGATGTCTTATCAGGCGGTTAATAGCAACTCAATTTACATTCTGAGGACGTTTTAAATAGCGTAAATTTCCATATTTGTGATGATTAATATATCCCTTATAAGGCATTAAAATATTTAGAAATAATAACAACAATATTTATAAATCTATTCTTCAATTATTTCTAACTCTATTTTTATCATTATTGGAATGAAATACCTGATTAATTGGTTAATTTTCTAGAACATAGAATCTTATTATGAATACTAATATAAATATTCTTGATAATAAATAATTTGTGTATTCTTATTCATTTAGCTCTTATTAAATAGTAATTAATTACTAAATTCCAAGTCCATTGAGATTAATTATTGTTAATACACTCCAAATTATGAAGTATAAATTCTATAAATAAAAAAGTTACAATGATCATCCAATTAATGCAAATTATCACGCATCACAAATTAAGTTCGAAAGCACGAATCAGATCAAAATGTTATATATTTTAGTAGAAGAAACGTTACGCACAGAATTTAACCTCTGTAAAGTAAAAAGTTTAACAAATAATGGGGTCGGCCGGATTTGAACCGGCGAACTCCAGCGCCCAAGGCTGGCATCATACCAAGCTAGACAACGACCCCTAGTTATCTTACTATACATTTTTTAAGGTTTAATTTTAAGTTTAGGAAGATTTTCAAGAAAAAATGATTCTTTTCTAACTGGTGTTACAACTTGTAATAACTTCTGTAAAAGTTTCATGAGGGATTATAGTATGTTCAGATTGAGAAACCATCATCTTCTTTCCTTCAACCAGTGTTGGATAAGCATGAATGTTCTTTTTCTTTTTAAGGATGTCTAACAAATTTCTTGCATTTTTTTCATCGTAATTATCGAGTATCCATCTTAAAGCAAATGGAAGAGATTTGTATCTACCCCAGATATCGTTCAAAAAATTATCCAATTCCTTATTCTTAGTAGGCTTTCTTGATTTGATTGCAAAAATATTTGCAACACTGCCCTCGTGTACTATCCCTATACCATTCTTCAAAGTTACAAATGGTTCAATCGCATAAGCCTGACCTGGTTCTAAAAGAAATGATCCAAATGAATTGATATTTGGAATAGATTTTCCAGCATGAATAGTATAGCGTTCTAGAGAATGACCGCTTAAATTTTTAATCGGAATATAACCACTTTTAATAATAGAGTTTTCTATTGCTTTACCTATCTCACTTGATTTTGTCCTATTCCTTGCAACTTTTAGTGCTTCCAATAAAGCATTTTCTGATGCTTTTACTAAAGAATGAAATTCACTATTATAGCTAATAGTAACAGCAGTATCTGCTATGTAGCCATCAACGTGTACTCCTATATCAATTTTAAGAACATCTTCTTCTGCTACTATTTTTGGATCATCAGGCTCTGCAGTATAATGAGCGGCAATTTCATTCAAACTTACATTTACAGGAAAAGCAGGAAATCCTCCATTTTCTATTATCTCTTTTTCTATTTTCTCACAGATTTCGTATAAAGTCTTTCCAACATACTCTTTTTTTTTTGCAAGGTCTCTTACAGAGCATGCTATTCTCCCTGCTTTTCGGTAACACTCTATGAAATCCACAATAACTCTTTAACCATAGTATATAAAATTGTTTTAAACTTCCTCATTCAATATTTATTGATCTTCAAAACTTTTTACAAAATCCAATTTAGTATATAGTTATTATTTATAAAAATTGTTTTATACTATTATTTTATAAAGTATATGGAATTGGGAATGAATAATGACGACAAAATGAATACTAAAGTTGTAATCGCTAATTTGTCTATGCCTGATGGAAAGCAATATGAAATTCCCCTAGTTAGCAAAACATTTAGTTCAGGCAGACAAGGCTTTTATGCTCAAATTCCTTCACTAGTGTACAATAATGAAGTATATGGAGGACAAATACAGGTGTGGAAAAAAGGTGGTAGTGGTAGTAAAAACTAATATAATTATATTAAATTTTTCTTTAACAATCCCTATTAATTAAATAAAAATAAATTTACCAAAAATACAATTTTAATTGTGAGCTTAGAGAGAAAAAATAGTTCATTAAAAATCATATATGTAATTCTTGATGGAATAGGGGATCTTCCTCACCCCTATATTGATAATCTTACTCCACTAGAAGCAGCTAATACTCCGAACTTAGACCATTTAGCGATAAATGGAATGATGGGTGAAGTGGTAACTGTTGGTAAAGGAATAGCTCCACAGTCTGATATTGCTGTTTTTAATATGTTAGGTTATAATTTCAGAGATGTTCCATATGTAGGAAGAGGAATTGTTGAATCAATTGGTTGCGGTATCGATTTGAAAGCGGGAGACCTTGCATTAAGAGGGAATTTCGCTACGATCGATAAAAATCAGAAAATAATAGATAGAAGGGCAGGTAGGATAATTGAAAGTAAAGAAGCTAAGTCTCTATGTGATACACTAAATTCCTCCATTTTATTGAAAGATCCTGATGCCTCTGTAGTAATTGTTCCCACTATCGGCCACAGGGTAACCATAAGGTTTAGACACAAAAAAATAAAATTATCTAATCAAATAACAAATACAGATCCAGCTTATGATAAAGTAGATGGGATGGGTATTGCCAAAACGGATATATCAGAGATGAAGGTATTAAAGTCGGTTCCACAAGATGAAGATATTTCTTCTAAAATATCGTCTGATCTAGTCAATGATTTTAGCAATCAAGTATATTTCATTTCAAAAATACATCCTGTAAATAAGTCAAGAGAGGAAAGAAATCTGAATGCTATGAACTGTATTTTAGTAAGAGATGCTGGAAATACAATGCCTCATTATGCTCCTATAAATCAGAAATATAACATGACAGTTGGTTGTGTAGTAGATATGCCTGTAGAGATTGGTATATCAAAAATTTTAGGTATGGAAATTATTGAAGCAGGAAATGTAAATGATTATGTAACCAAAGCAAAAGTTACTGCTAAGAAGTTACAAAAATATGATATTGTGTATGTTCATATTAAAGGTCCAGATGAATTTGGGCATGACGGTGATGCATTGGGAAAAAAACAAAATATTGAAAAAATAGATAGTGAGTTTTTTGGAACTCTGTTAAGGGAATTAAGAATTACAAATGTCGTCATAGTTGTTTCCGGAGATCATTCTACGCCCTGTATAAAAAAAAGTCATACCGATGATCCAGTTCCCCTACTTATATCATCAATAACACTAAAGAATACAAGAGTTCAAAGATTCACAGAGTCCTATGCCAAGACGGGAGCGCTTGGCAGTATAATGGGATCCGATGTTCTGGATAAAACACTAGAAATTATCCACTTGTAAAATAAATTTATATATTCAATTTTATTTTTTAAAACTTAGAACCAATAAGGTTATCTTTACATAATTCACAAACTTGTTCATCAATATTGGCCTCAATTTTATGATGGACATCACAAATAATAAATGAATACCTCATATAGTTGCATAATTCAACGAATTTGGCCATAGTACTAGGAGTATATACTCTGTTTGCTACAAGATCTTGAGCAATGTCGTCGATTTTTCGCATTACCTCGAAAAGTGATGAAAGCTTATTGATGAGTTCGATATCCCCTCTCGTTCCTCTAATATAATTGCTAATAGCGGCTTGAGTAACGCCTAGAACTTTAGCAACAAATTCTTCCTTCATTTTGTATTCAATTGTTAATTTTTTTGCCAAGATAGCTCTAATAGCAGGAATTAAGGATTTAGCTTCTATTTCTGAAGGGAGTAACATCTAATTTTACTAGAACGAAAAATTATATAAGTTTTCTTGAGGTCTTATAGGCAAAAGAGGATTTTTTTGTTTTATTGGCAGAAAATGCATAAATATAACTTTTATTTTTTTTACATTATATGGTTATAAATAACCAGTCCACATCATTTCACTTAAGTACTCTAAAGTGGAGGTTAATGTGTTAATGAAAACAAAATTTGGGTTTACACAGGGTCTGAATGTTGCAAGATTAGGTTTGGATGAAAATCAAGTCATTACTGCATGCCAAATGGCAGATAGGCTCGATTTTGACTCCATTTGGGCAATGGATCACACCAATGTTCCGCAATGGAAAAATGCTGTAGTGAATGATGCTTGGTTACTCCTTGCCGCAATTGGAGCTCTCACAACTAAAGTAGAATTAGGTACATGTGTTACCGATGCGATAAGACGTCACCCATCAACCATTGCTCTTTCTACCATTACATTGGATAGATTAACGAATGGAAGGGGTATGTTGGGAATCGGTGCAGGTGAAGCACAAAATGTAGTAGATTTTGGAATAGAGTTTAGTAAACCAGTTACGAAATTAAAGGAACAGCTTGAAGTAATAGAAAAACTTTTTCAATCTGATCCAGATAACAGAGTTGATTTTAGTGGACAATATTATAAATTAGATAATGCATGTTTACAGGCCAAAAGTATAAGAAAACCCCGCCCTCCTGTCTATATTGCTGCTGGTGCTCCAAAAACGTTGGAATTATGTGCTAGATATGGTGATGGTTGGATCCCGATAGGATACACTCCTGAATTATTCAGGGTACATGCTAATGTAATTAAAGAACATGCCAAGAATTTTGGTAGAGATCTTTCACATTTCCAATTTGCAAATGATGTAGATGTCTATTTTACTGATGATGGCGAAGAGGCATGGAACAAGATGAGAAATGCAGTTAAAGTAAGTCTTTATAAACCCGAACTATTAAAAGCTCATAATCTTGCTCAGGATTCTGAATTCGATTTTAGAAAATATTTTACAGAATATGCAATGAATAAACCCGAACTCATGGAACAGATGAAAAAAGCAGCATTAAAAATTCCAGATACTGTTGCTCGATCGGCTATAGGCGTTGGAAAGCCAGATGAAGTTATAGAAATGCTGGAGCGCTTTATAAAAGCTGGAACCAATCATTTTATAATAAGATTCTGGGGAGATGGATATTTTAAAAATATAGAATTATTTGGAAAGAAGGTTATTCCGTATTTCCGAGAACAAGAACAAAAATAATTCCATTCTTATTTTTTCTCTAGATTATTTTATATAGAGAATTCGAGGATTCTATTTCATAAAATAGTCTAATATTTGAATGTCATTTTTTCTTCTAGGAAAAGGTTTTTTTTTATCTATCTTTTTAATCTTATTTGATTTATTAGAAATGGGAATAGCATTATATCCCATACTGTTAAGAACACTTGCAAATTCTACTTCAAACCCATGGATTGTAAATATTTTTTTTGGATTGCATTTTTTTACTATTTGAATTAATTCATTAAAATCACAATGGTCACTCAAGGGAAGAGCATAATCTATTCCCATCATGTATTTATATCGAGGACTACAAGCCCATCCACTAAACCCTATAGTTATTGTATTATATTTTTCTTTCATATATTTTAAAAATCGTGAATTTCCATTCATTAATGGTGCTAACATTACCCAAGGATACTTGGTCTCTAATTGTTTATCTTTTTCTGCTTCTGTATAGCAGGTTGTATTTCGTAGGGATATCCCCATATTTCGGTATACAGTATTAATCACCTCAATGCTATCGTAAGAAAAAAAAGGATCCCAATGACCAAAAAAATTTGTTAATAATTGAGCTTTTCCTAATGGATATCCCATTAGAATAACAGGATGACCTTTATCATAGGCATCAGCAATAATCTTATTTGCTTGATGAATTATTTCTCTATGATCGGGAAAAATGTAGTCATGTCTTCCAAATGTAGATTCAATTATCAGAGTATCAACTTGAGGTATTTTTTTAGGCATCTTAAGAAATGCTCGTTTCCGGATTGAGATGTCCCCGGTATAGAATATTTCGTTGAAAGCAAGTAATCCTTTTGATCCTAATATGTGACCTGAGTCTATTAACTCTAAATCTTTTTCTTCATATATTGCATTTGTAATTTCATAACCTCGCGCATTTGCTATTGCTTCTGTTTCTACTGAAGTAATAGTTGTAACTTTTGATTTATTTTTAGGTTTACGATAAACATGATCGGAATGAGCATGAGAAATAAAAACAAAATCATTAGTCTCAACTTTGGAAGGATCTAACAAAATTCGTGTTTCATTATTCTCTAATAATAAACCATGATCCATTGCTTTAACACGAGAGTGCATGACAATCTATTTTTTATCATATATTTTAATTAACTGTTATGATCACTTGTGAGATAGGCCACCGGATTATAATAGTCGCTACTTTTTATTCTGTTCATAAACACAAACTTGAAAAGAGATATTTAGTATAGATCAACTAGTAAAATTCTCATGCTTAATATGGCTATATTGATTTCCGGACGAGGGAGTAATATGCATGCCCTCTTATCATCACATGCACAATCAGAATTAAGAAATATTCAACCCTGTGTGGTTATATCAAACAAGAAAGATGCTCTTGGATTAAAAATTGCTAAGGAACAATTTGGTATAGCCACAGAGGTGATTTTAAGTAATGGAAAAAAAGGCTGGGAATATGATAAAGAAATAGCTTCAGTATTAAAAAATTATCGTGTGTATCCTTCAAATGGCATTATCTGTCTTGCTGGCTATATGAGAATCTTGAGTCCCCAGTTCGTTAGGGAATACAAACTTAGAATACTTAATGTACATCCATCACTGTTACCATCTTTTAAGGGTTTACATGCTCAAAAGCAGGCATTTGATTATGGAGTAAAAATTTCTGGATGTACAGTTCACTTCATAGATGATAATGTTGATACTGGACCAATCATTATTCAAGAGAGTGTTCCTATTTATGATAGTGATACAGAAGAGGATCTCTCTAATCGTATATTACAATTAGAACATAAATTATATCCTATAGCAATAAAACTTTTTTCTGATGGAAAATTAAGATTAGATGGACGCAAAGTACATCTTTTAGAGAAATAATTTAATATATCTAAATGATTAGAATATTATTAATGTCTAAATCTCTTGTTCCCAAAGATTTTCTAATTAATCATACACTTAAGCTTCATTATTTTGTTCCTAGTCAAAGAAAATTATGGACTATTATTGGGAAAAATAATGAGTATTGGTTGGATCCAGAATTAGATTATTGCTCATGTAAGCATTATTACTATAAAACACTATCTGGAAAAGAGAAATGTCAACATTTAAAGATGTTCCATGAATTGCTAAATAATAATAATTATGATAAAATAAAGTTCTCAGATGGAGAATATTCTGATTTCCTTGCTACGCTTATAAAAGATATTCTTAGAATATAAAATTAAAATACACGGTATATGGTTATATTAACAAAACAAAACTTTAGCTTATGAGGGTTTAATTTTAAAAATTACATAGAAATATAGCATATTTGATATCAATTACTTATTGAAAAAAAATATACTTATTGTAGGGTATGGAGGAAGAGAACATGCACTCGGATGGAAATTGTCGAAAAGCCAATCTGTAAGTACGGTTTATTATTGTCCTGGAAATGGAGGAACAATCAATAATCTTTCTTTTTCTATAAATGATTTTTCAAAGATAAAATCATTTGCAATAAAAAATGATTGTATTGTGGTAGTCGGTCCAGAAGAACCATTAACAAAAGGAATAGTTAACGAATTATCAGATAGTATAAGTGTCTTCGGACCTACTATGGAAGCAGCCCAATTAGAATCCAGTAAATCTTTTGCAAAACATTTTATGAAAGAAAATAATATATCATCTCCTGAGTATAATATTTTTTCAGAACCTGAAAAAGCCAAAGATTTTGTGTACAATACAAATAAGTCTTTAGTTATCAAAGCGGATGGGCTTGCTGCAGGAAAAGGAGTAGTTGTGTGCGATAACAAAGAAGATGCTCTTAATGCAATTGATTCGATAATGATAAGGAAGAATTTTGGAAATTCTGGAAATATTATCGTAATAGAGGAACGTCTTTTCGGTAAAGAGGTTTCAGTTATCGCGCTATCTGATGGTGATACTATTATCCCAATGGCTACGGCCCAAGATCATAAACGGATTAGTGAGAATGATAAGGGCCCAAATACTGGTGGGATGGGAAGTTTTTCTCCATCCAAAATCATATCTAATAATCTTTTTAATGATATAATAGATAAAATTATGAAAAAAACCATATATTCTATGAAAAAAAATAATAATCCATTTGTAGGGTTTCTATATGCTGGTTTGATGATTGAAAAAGATACTCAAAAACCATACGTTTTAGAATATAATGTACGAATGGGTGACCCCGAATGTCAATCTATAATGATGAGAATGAATTCGGATTTGTACGATTATATTAAATGTTCAATATCTGGAACTTTAGATACTTTACCTCCTATTAGTTGGTCTGAAAATCCAGCAGTTTGCGTAGTCATGGCAGAAAAAGGATATCCATCAAAACATGCAAAAGGAAACGTTATTCATGGATTGAATTCTGATTTTCCGCCAAATATTAAGATTTTTCATGCGGGTACAATACGTGATAATAATAATAAAATCCTTACCTCAGGAGGAAGAGTCTTAGGAGTTACAGCAATAGGACGAGATTTTGATAAGGCTAGATCAGATGCCTATGACTCAGTAAGAAAAATACACTGGGGGAAAGATAATCAATATTATCGCAAAGATATTGGGTTGAACGCATAAACAACAATTTATGTATAAATAATTCTTTTCTCAGTAAATACTACATTAACAGGAATATCGTATTCTGTTTTAGGTATTTTATTTATTATCTGATTTTCAAATGCTAATCCTATAATGTAGTTGGCCTTTCTTTGAGAAAGGAATCTATCATAATATCCTTTTCCATGACCTATTCTATTTCCTTGTAAATCAAATGCAATACCAGGTACAATTAGTAAATCCATTTCTTCGATGATAGAATCAGACATTGAATTCTCTAAAATTCCATATTTTCCTTTTGTCATTTTTATATCTTCAAATGAATTTTCGATAATTTTAAAGAATACAAGTCTATTTGAGTCAATTATTCTTGGTAAGCTAATAACTTTTTTTGTGGCTAACGAATGTCTAATTATTTCAAAGGTATTGACTTCTGATCCAATTGGATAGTATATTCCTATTGATGAAGAGTTTTTATATTCTTTTGTGGAAATCACCCTATTACTAATAATATTACTATGGCCTACAATTTCATTTTCAGAAAGAGAATTTCTTATCCTTAAAATTTCTCGGCGGATCTGTTCTTTTGATAAAAGATTTTTTGCCATTATGTTTCTGAAGTTAATATTCTGCTAGCTGCAAAAACCGTATTTTTTAAAAGCATAGCTATCGTCATAGGTCCTACCCCACCAGGTACAGGAGTTATCAAAGAAGCTTTTTTAGAAACGTTTTCATAATCAACATCTCCAATTACCTTCCCGTTTGTCCGAGATATTCCTATATCAATTACCACCGCATCCTCTCTCACAAAGTCAGCCGTAAGTGTGAAAAATTTTCTATTTCCTACTGCAGTAATAACTATGTCTGAATTTCTAATTTTGTCAGGAAGATTTTTCGTATTCGAATGACATATCATAACGGTTGCATCTTTATCGAGTAAAAGTAAAGATAGAGGCTTTCCTACAAGAATACTTCGATTTACTATAATGGTATCTTTTCCCTTTAATTCAACATTGTAGTATTTGAGTAATTCCATAACTCCTAATGGAGTACAAGGAACAAATGATGGTCGTTTGTTTAGCAATAAACCTGCATTATAATAAGTTAATCCATCTATGTCTTTCTGAGGTTCAATTGCATTAATCACATTAAATTGATTGATATGATCAGGAAGAGGGAGTTGCAATAAGATCCCATGAACTGATTCATCTTCATTCAATGTCTTTATTAACTCAATCAATTTTTTTTCATCTATTGATGAATTTATTGCATTATCTTTTGTTTCAATACCAACTTCTGTACATGCTCTGTGTTTATTTCTTACATAAATCGCTGAAGCAGGATCATCTCCTACCAAAATGGTAGATAGGCATGGATATATATTGCGTTTCTTTAAATACTGAATTTCTTTAATTAGTTCTTCTTTTATCTTTGAGGAAACTTCGAGCCCGCTAATTATCAACTTAATTTATACGAAATTAACTTATTTATAAAACCTATCAAGTTAATCAATTACAGATTTAAATAAAAACCTTTTTCTTCTCTGAGAAAATTAAAAGTTAAACAGGAACTCTAAAGGGAAAAATAATAAATAGATTATAAAAGAAATATTGATGTGACTAAAGCCACTCCTATAAATTCTCATGCAGCACTGTTATTAGAATATGTTGATAAAGAAGGTGAGAAAAAAAAATTTTTAGTAATTTCTGATCTTCACCTAGGATCAGAAACAGATCTAATAAAAAAGGGTATAAACATTGATTCTCATGGTGTCTCTAGAGATTTATTAAAAGAAATTGATGAATTAAAAGCATTGCATTCGTTTAATGGCATTATCATTTTGGGAGATCTAAAAAGCTCTATCGTACGTATTACAAAAAATGAATGGGAAACAATACCTATTTTTCTTAAAGAGTTATCTTTAGATATGGATATCTTTTTAATTCCAGGAAACCATGATGTGAATATAAATTTATTAGCTCCTGATTCAGTAATAGTTTGTAATTCCCCTGGATTAGTTATTGATGATATATTATTAATTCATGGACATACCATGCCTGAAAAAACTCAATTTAATATAAACAAAATTATTATGGGTCATATTCATCCTATTTTCATGAATTCCAATAGCGTTGTTCATGGAAAAAGATTATGGATATACCTAAAGGTAAAAAAAGAATCTATTTTTGGATTAAAAACAAAAGGTATAATAGAAATAATAATCATACCTACGTTTAATAAATATTTTTATTCTTTACGTTATCATAAAGAATCTAGATCAATATCACCATTAATTAGACAATTAATCAAAAATGATGCTATCCTTTCAGGATTATTGTTCACCTTAGAAGGATCTCTTATTGGAGAGACTCAAGAAATAAAAAATTTATTCTAATTTGATTCCGCATTATCTATTTTTAAGTATTTTTTAAGAGGTTCTATAGTAGGAGAGTTTGTTTGTAGCCATTGGAGAGTTTTTATAAATGACGAAGCAGCCTCAAATGTAGTCATTACTGGAATGCCCATTTCTACAGCTTTTCTTCTAATATAATATTCATCATTTAACATATTCAGGTATTTTTCCATCGTAGAAGTAGATGGAATGTTGATGATAAAATCTATTTTATGTTGATATAAAAGATCAATAATATTTGGCTTTCGTTCAGGTTCATTGATTTTATAAACTCTTTTAATATCTTTAATCCCGTTCATTTCTAAGTAATCAGCAGTATGTTCAGTAGCCATTATTTTATAATCCATTGAGGTCATCAGAGATATAACTGGTAATAATTTTTCCTTATTTTTCTGTCCTCCTATTGTAATTAATGAAGTTCCTTTTTTTGGTAAAGAATAACCCGCAGCTATATAAGATTTACTTAGTGCATCGTAAAAACTTGTTCCAAAACATGCAACTTCGCCAGTAGAATGCATTTCAACACCAAGAACTATGTCAGCTCCTTCTAATTGCATGAAGGAAAATTGAGGAACTTTTATGGCAAATCCGCTTGTTTTCAGCCAGAGTTGTTCGTGAATATTAGGTAAAGGTTTATTCAACATTGCTCTTGCAGCTAAGTCAATCAGATTTACGCCTATATATTTTGAAACAAAAGGCATGGATCTAGATGCTCTTATATTGGCTTCTATCACCAAAACTTCCTCATTCTTAACAAGAAACTGAATATTAAAAGGTCCTAAAACATTCAATGCTCTTACGATCTTATTAGAATAGTCTGTTATTGTATCCATAATATTTCTGGTTAATCGCCATGGTGGTAAACACATCATTGCATCTCCTGAGTGAATACCAGCGTTATCTATATGTTCTATTATAGATCCGATAATTATCTTATCTTTTGAACCTATACCATCTACCTCTACTTCAGAAGCATCTTGGAAAAATTTACTTATTACTATTGGATGATCTGGACTTACAACAGTTGCATTATCGATAAATTTTTCTAATTGCTTATCATCCCAGACTACTTTCATGGCTGCACCACTAAGAACATAGGAAGGTCTTACCAATACTGGATAAAGTACTGATTCAGAAAAAGTCTTTGCCTCCTCAAGATTCGTAAATTTTCTCCAAGGCGGTTGTGTAATCTTTAAGGAATCTAAAAGTTTGGAAAACTTTTCTCTATCTTCTGCTCTATCAACATCATAACTTGAAGTGCCTATTATCTTTGCACCGTTCTTTGCCAAACTCTGGGTCAAATTGTTGGCAGTTTGACCTCCTACGCATGTTATTATACCATCAGATTTCTCTTTGTCATAGATATCAAGAACCCTTTCCAACGTAATCTCTTCGAAGTATAATCGATCTGAAACATCAAAGTCTGTTGAAACGGTCTCGGGATTACAATTAATTATTGAAACTTCACCGATACCATTGTTTTTTAACCCGATAACCATATTTACTGTTCCCCAATCAAATTCAACACTACTTCCAATTCTATAAGGACCTGCACCCAAAACTATGGCATTTTTACCTTTGTTTTTGATTCTGATATCATCATAATCTCCACCATATGTAAGATATAGATAATTTGTCTGTGCTGGCCATTCTGCGGCTAGAGTATCAATTTGTTTGATGACTGGTTCAATTCCAAAGGATTTTCTAATATGCCTCACCTGAAACTCATCTAAATTGAAATAATAAGCTAATTGTTTATCTGAATATCCTAATCTTTTTGCTTCTCGTATGAGATTTTCATCATGAAAATTATTTGATGAATTTTTTAATTTTTTTTCCATTTCTATGATATTTTTTATTTTAATTAAAAACCAGGGATCAATACTAGATAATTCATTTATTCTTTCAATTGTCATTCCAACATAAAATGCTTTGACTACATCTGATAAAATATTGTCATTAGGATTCAAAAGCGAATATTCTATATTTTCTAACTCTTGTATTGCTTTTTCATCTAATCTATTATTGCCAACAATTCCAATTTTCCCGGTATCACACATTCTAACTGCTTTTTGTATTGCTTCCTCAAATGTTCGTCCTATAGCCATTACTTCACCAACAGATTTCATTGTGGTGCCAAGTCTAGTATTCACTTTTTCAAATTTATTGAAGTCCCATCGTGGCATTTTCACTACAACGTAATCTAAAGATGGTTCAAACAAAGCGGTAGTTTTTTTTGTAACTTTGTTAATTAATTCATCTAAAGTATAACCAAGTCCCAATTTGGCAGCCATGTATGCTAAAGGATATCCTGTTGCTTTACTGGCTAAAGCAGATGACCTTGATAATCTGGCATTGATTTCTATTGCGCAATAGTCTTCCGAAGAAGGCTCTAGACCAAATTGAATATTACATTCACCTAATATACCACATTCATTTGTAGCCCGCATAGCGGCAGAACGTAGCATATGATATTCATAATTATTAAGTGTCTGCGAGGGAGCTATGACTATATTATCACCAGTATGCACTTTCATAGCAAGTATATTTTCCATATTACAAACTATTATATTATTTCCTTTGTGATCTCTCATTACTTCATATTCTATTTGTTTCCAATGACCAACATATTTTTCAATGAGAACTTGTTTACTCATGCTTAGAGAAATCCCCCGCTGTACAATTTCTTGAAGCTCATATTCATTATGTGCTACTCCTCCTCCTTTTCCTCCTAATGTATATGCAACTCTTACAATGACTGGATAACCAATATTTTTTGCAACCCCTATTGCTTCTTCGACGGAATATGACGGTGCGCTGGTTAATACAGGAACACTACACTTCTGCATCGCTTCTTTAAAGAGCTGTCTATCTTCTGTTCTCTCTATACCTTCGATAGGTGTTCCTAGAACTTTTGTTCCATATTTGTTTAGGATCCCTTCTTTAAATAGTGCAGTTCCACAATTAAGTGCAGTTTGTCCTCCAAACGATAACATTATAGAATCCGGTCTTTCTATTTCCAATATTTTGGCTACATATTCTTTAGTAATAGGTAATAGATATACTACGTCAGCAAATCTAGTATCTGTTTGAATTGTAGCAATATTGGGATTAATTAAAATTGTCTTTACTCCATCTTCTTTCAGAGCTTTGAGACATTGAGAACCAGAGTAGTCAAATTAGCGGTTAGAATCCTAACTTTCGCCTGCTTCTCCGATTTTGATTGCACCACTACCGAGTACTATAACTTTTTTAATATTTTCTCTTCTTGGTATTTTTTTCACCTCTCACCTGATATTTAAGTTAATTAATTAGATAATTTTTCTCTCTTATTTAAATTAACAATTTCTTTAAATTTATCAAAAACATAATTACAATCATTAGGGCCGGGGGATGCTTCCGGGTGAAATTGG
This sequence comes from Nitrososphaeraceae archaeon, assembly GCA_036520175.1. Taxonomy (GTDB): domain Archaea; phylum Thermoproteota; class Nitrososphaeria; order Nitrososphaerales; family Nitrososphaeraceae; genus TH1177. The sequence continues at coordinate 1,760 of DATDKD010000049.1, read as the reverse complement.
ACGGCAATTATTGGTTTGTTATTATGGATGATACCTTCTATGGTATTATCATCTGAATTGTAAAACCATGGTTGAAAACCAGTAGAACTTAGAGTAGATGGATCAATCCCATATCCATGATTCTGACTCGTTATATATGATAAATTATTTTCTTTATTAATGCATGATTTATTTTGTCCTCTGTGTCCATATTTCAGTTTATAGGTATCAGCACCGGCCGACAATGCGAGTATCTGATTTCCTAAACATATCCCCAGAGTAGGGATAGATGTATCTATAAGCTTTTTAGCTGTGTCTATCGTAGGCTTACATATTTTTGGATCTCCAGGTCCGTTACTTATTATTACTCCAACCGGATTATAAGCTAAAATTTTTTCATATGTGGAATCCCATGGAACTTGAATAACTTTAAAGCCCATTCTTAATAAATGTCGAATTATACTGAATTTAGTTCCAGTATCTAATAAGACTAAAACATCCTTATTATTCTCACCATAAATTTTTACATGATTAGAGCTGACTAATGACATAAAATTTTTTGTATCATAATTTTCTGCATTTATTATCTTCCTAAAATCAATTTTATCTATTGGTTCATTCGATACAGTTAAAACTCCCATCATAACTCCTTTTTGCCGAATTATTTTTGTTAGTTCTCGTGTGTCAACGCCATATATCCCAGGTATTTTTTCTTCATATAACCATTCATCTAATGTCTTAACACAGCTCCAATGACTCGCAACATTAGATAACGAATGGATAACAAGACCTTTAGGTTGTATTTTTTCAGATTCAAAGAATTTGGGTATACCAAATTCATCACGAATATTCCTGTCTGGGACACCATAATTGCCAACTAATGGATATGTCATACTTAATATTTGACCACTATATGATGGATCTGTTAGGCTTTCTGTATATCCTACCATGCCGGTGTTGAAGACAATTTCTCCGGCTGTTTGACTAGGATAACCAAATCCAATTCCAGAAAAGGATTTGCCATTTTCTAGTAATAACTTTGCATTGAAACCAGTATATTTAGGATATAGTATTGGAATTTTTTATCTATAATATTACAATAAAAACAAAATTTAAGTTTTGCTAAAATAGTAGAATTATAATCTTTATATTTAGGTTTTACTCTCTTCATCATTCTCTTGATTTAGTAGAAAATTTATAGTATCCGTATCTTTCTGACCTTTTTCATCCATTACAATTAACTTAAATTCTAATGATTTTTCTTTTAGACCTTCTGGGATTGGAAATGAATAAATCATTGAATTACTTGACTTTATTTTACCTTCTGAAGTTCCTGTTTGTTTCCACAAATAACTACTTATTTTACCATCAGGGTCAAAACTAGCAGATGCATCCAAAACAATATTTTGATTAGTCGTTATTACTTGGTCTAGTCCTGCATTAGCTATTGGTTTTCTATCATTTGTTTTTGAATTGGAATCATCAATCTGTATTTGTAGATTCGGGATATCGGAAGAATTCAATTCAGAAAACTGCGAAATCAATTTATCATTTTCATTATCAATTGAATTTCCTATTGTTTTCTTGCCAATTAATTCATTATTGGAAAGGACATTTGATTTTTTATAAAACAATGCTCTTGTATTTTCCTCGCTAGCATTTCTACTGCTTTCATCGTCATCCTCTTCCTCGCTAGCATTTCTACTGCTTTCATCGTCATCCTCTTCCTCGCTAGCATTTCTACTGCTTTCATCGTCATCCTCTTCCTCGCTAGCATTTCT
>DATDKD010000048.1:0-4429 GCA_036520175.1 Nitrososphaeraceae archaeon | reverse complement strand
AGTCTACTATCTATTCAAATTGAGGCAGATTCCGGATTTTTAAAGTTTCATTTTTACATTCAGATGTAGATCGATGAATTTTCTTATTAACTAAGACAAAAATTAATCATCATCTAAATTTTTTTAATAGTGGATTTGGATGTTTTTCCAGATACTATCTCTACTTTATTACATTCATTAATAACAAATTTGATACGAGATGGGGTGCCTAGTATCTCTATAATTGGCTTAGGTATTGAACTTGAATAACCTCTATTTTCTACATAATTAACTCCCACTTCAAATTCTTTAGTATCTTTTTTCCATTTGGGCATGTTATATTATAGAATACATTTAAATCAACGTTATTTATATATCTACGTAGATATGTGTAAAGATCCGTTAACTTATAAAAAGGGAGATAAAAATGAGATTATTTTCAAATTTAATTAATTTTTTAACTATTGATAATTCACGTGCACAACAAATTTGTAAAGAAAATCATGTACCAACAGAATTAGAACAAGAAGAAAATGATGATATTTTCAAATCCATATATGGGCATGATAAACTTAAACTAATTTTTAATAATGCCATAGCAAGCAATGAAGCTATTCATATTTTGTTAACAGGTGCATCTGGTACTTCAAAGACATTATTTCTGGAAGCTATAAATGAAAACGTAGATAATTGTTCATTTATTACAAGTAATAGTACAGGAGCTGGAATACTTTATACGTTATATTCCAATCCTAATATAGAGTATTTATTAATCGATGAATTAGAAAAAATTCCAAGAGATGAGCTTGCTGTTCTGTTAACTTTGATGGAAAGTGGCAGATTAATCATCACAAAAAAGACAATTATATGTAATAGACAACAGAATGTGAAGATCTTTGCTACCTGTAATAAGGTTGAAAAGTTATCCCAAGAGATGCGTTCTAGATTCCTGAAATTCCATTTGAAAGAATATTCGCTAGAAGAATTTAACAAGATATCTATCTATATTGTTACAGATAGATTCAAGAAAACAGAAGAATTTGCCCAAAAATTAGTTCAGGCAGTATGGTACAAGATAGGTTCAAAAGATATTAGAGATGTCATAAAAGTAGCAAGGTTAGCGAGAAAGGAAAGTGAGATCGATATGATTATAGAAGCATTACAGGAATATAGTCAAAACCCAAATGATTCCTAAAAGTGAATATTGTGACTAATGATAATTTCATTTTAACATAAAAGTTAAACCAGGAGATTACTAATATTGAATTGTGCTCAAGAAAATTAATATAAATAGAATAAAAAATAAAATTACTGTTTAAATAATTTTTCTGCCATGTCTAAATTAGATTCTATATTAGTATGTAATGTAGTAATTTCGTCCAAGGGCTTCTTATCCTCAATAGCACTTGCAAAATCTTCTCTTAGCATTACTTCTGTTTCTTCCATTAGATCTTTATCAAGTTCCTTCAAAGGATCCTCGATATACTCATAATTGTCGATATATGCTATATCTACTAATTCAGATGCACCTGTGTAATTTCCTTTATTTAATTCTGTTATTGCTTTATCTAACAAATTTCTAATATTAGATAAAATAGTTAATGGATCACTTTTCTCATTTTCTTCTTGTGCTTTAATATTGTATAATGGTGACAATAAAACCATCACCATTAAAATTCCTGAACTAATAGTATACAAAATATGTTTTGAATTTAACATTATTTTTAATTGAAAATTTCTAGATATATATTTCATTTTTCTTTTCTCCTTTTTGAAAATAATATTTGTTTCTCTTGTGTAGATTTTCAGAAATTCTTTAAGGTTTGCTGCGATTATACTTTTCTCTAATGCTAATCAGTTAGTTTGTATTCAGAATTGAAACAGAATATTAAAAGAAGCAGTCACCTAAGAATAAGAAAAACCTAGTAAAAGTAAATAAATTTTCTTTGTGAACAGGATATGACTTTTATTATTAAGTTAAAAATTCAATAGAACTTGGAATAATATGGAATAATAATATAAAATATCTGCTTATTAAGGATAAAAGATAATAAGTTAAAAAAAATAATCAAAAGATATGGATGAAAATTTAATCGAAAGAAAAAAAAGATTAGAGAAAGAATTAGATAGTAAAGTATCCAATGATTATCGAGAATTCATAAACAAATCAAATGATTTTTTGCAACAATCAAGAGAAAATACTAAAAAATATTATCAAGATTTACTTTCTAGAGAATTAGATTCAATGGAAAACGCTATAAAATCGGGAAGTACCTTACAAGCAATGAGTCATAGACTAACGGCAAATGTTTATGAATCAATTCTTCAGAATACATAGTATGTGAACTTTTTTATATAATTATAAAGTCACAGATAGTAAATTTGTTAGATTAATTATGAATGAATATATCTCACTTTTAGGTTCTATTTCAAAAACAATACGCACTTATATTTGCTATTACTATTTCAGGATGATGAAGGTTAAAAAATTTAGAATATTATATTAGACCTCATAGATCCATGTAATAAATAAGATGCTTCAATTACAAATTGAAATCTTAAAGGGTTTTAAACAAGAAACAAATTAAAGTTTAGAATCTCAAACATATAATAAATTTAACAATAGACAGATTAGAATTTGAATTGAAAGTAGCAAGAAAAATAGAACATACTAGTAAAATTGTCTATCAACTGGAAATATTGGAATGTTGCAGAATTGTAATAAATTGGATTTGCAAAGAAGAACAAGAAAAGAAGAATATAATATTATCCATTTTTCTAATATTGAAACAATAATCAAACAAACAGAACAATATTCTAATCTCGAAAGCAGTTCTTTTTAAAGAATAAAATCTATTGATATGTCTATATAGATTAACCTACTACATGTTGAAATTCAAAATGTTCTTTTCTTTCTTCTCTTGTAACAAAGTTGAGTCGACATACAGGGCATTGTATTATAGAATTTGATGACATAATATAATTACGCATTAGCTATTAATATAGTTTGATTAATTCACAAATATTAACTTCTTGATAAAGTTTATTTCGTTTCCGAAGTAGAGATTAAACTTTCGCTTACCATTTCTCTAGCCTTTAGAACCTCATAATAACAAGAGGGTCACATTCCCGTTTTATGATCTCTATCTCATTGTGAACAGTGAATTTTACCAAAGTCTCTTAAGCAATCAGATAACAACAGATTATTTTTGTTTATCTTGTATTTGATCCTGTAATATCATCAATGATATTTGATAGCAAAGATCAAGATAAGAATTCATCCATAAAATATAATACTACTGTATCAAACATAAGTAGAGGTCAATGAGTTTAATTAATTTAATAATTATATTTTCTCTATTATTAATAATTATAATTTATTATTACCTTGATTACAATCATAATTTGCTCTAAAGTGTGACTTGCCACTATCTGTAACATAGAGATTACCTTCTGAGTCTATTGCTATGTCATGTGGAATTAGGAATTGATCATCTTTACATCCAACTGATCCCCACATTGTTATAAAGTTACCATTGCTATCAAATTTTTGTACCCTTACGTTCCTTGTGTCTACTACATAGATATTACCCTCAGAATCAACAACTATACCATGGTCCTCGATAAATTGGCCTTTCTTTGAACCCTCACTTCCCCACATTTTCAAGAATTTTCCATCACTATCAAATACCGCGACTCTAGAATTTTGTCTACCATCTGTGACATAGACATAATCATTTGAGTCTACTGTTATATCATGTTGATGTACAAATTGGCCTTTCTTTGAGCCTTCTTTACCCCACATTGTTATAAAGTTACCATCACTATCAAATTTTTGGACTCTAGGAAGTGCTTGATCACTAACATAAACATTATCTTTTGAATCCAAAGCCACTCCCCATGGTTTTTTGAATTCACCTATCTTTTCACCTTCTTTACCCCACATTTTCAAGAATTTTCCATCACTAGTAAATTTTTGAATATTTTTTCCAGAATATTCCGCAACATAAATATTATTTAAAGAATCTACAGCCATACTCTCAGGTTGCAAAAATTCACCAGGACCTATTCCTTTTGTACCCCATTTCGTAATAAAATCTCCATCCTTATCAAATTTCTGAATATTACAATTCTCTGCATCACTCACGTACACATTATCTTGAGAATCAATAGTTATTCCATGAGCATGAAGAAACTGTCCATCATTAGATCCTACCGTACCCCAACTCCCTATAAGTTTTCCATCCCTGTCAAATTTTTTGATAAAATGAAAATTATTTAAATAAGTATTTGAATCAGTCGACGCTTGTAGAACAGAGGCTTCTTGATTAGTTATACAATTCTCTTTATCTATATCCTCAGAATTTGCTGGATTTTTTTCTGATATGCTTTGGTCTGATGCATAATAGTCTTCCGCATTGAATTCAAATACCTCAGCATAGATAATAGA
>DATDKD010000047.1:0-2059 GCA_036520175.1 Nitrososphaeraceae archaeon | reverse complement strand
ATAGAATTTTTTAATGCAGTGAAAGGAAAAACAAAGGGTATGGAAGGATATATAATAATGGACAACATTAAAGATTCGAACGAATCAATTGTTATAACTTTTTGGAATTCAAAGCAGGATATGGATACATATTACCAGCCTCACAATAAAGATCTTTCTGACTTGATAGAAAAAGCAAAACCATCATTTGAACAAATGCCAGAAAGAAGCAGCTATTCCATATCCCGTTTAAAGATGTAGCTTTATTGCGGGCGAGACTATCAATAATGTAAAAATTATCAGAATAACTGAACTGCTATTGATGCTCCGCAGTTTACCAGAATTGTAGATGATAATAATAAGTAGTTTTTGCATATGCTGGACTGTTTTCTTCTATAATCTCTATAAAACACTCCTACTGTATTTTTAAGATCTTTCTATGTATATTCTATTCACAGATAAGAATAATTTTGGAAATGGCGTAAAAGAAATCTTATTAAGGTTAATAATTATTATTATTATTATAAACCAATTGAATTAAGACTTTGAATTCATTTTGCTAATTACGTTCACCGTTTCAATGCATCTCTCACTCTGTGACTCCATAATTAAATTCAGATATCACTATTGTGACCATTCTTTTGCTGTCTAATATTTTTTGAACTTTCAATTATGGCAATGAGGATAAGAGTCTCACAGCTCATAATAAGGATCTTGTATATATAAAATTGAATTTAGTTTAACCATAACCATGAAATTCTGACAATCATCATACTTAGTCCTTCATTGCATCATGACTTTATCCTTATAGAAGGGCATCCCTTCTATCATTATCCACTTGGTTAGATTGTCTATTATGATTTGTTTATGTTCTGGACAAAGTTTAATATCATGGAATTTGCCGTCTTTGCCTCTCACCTGTATATCAAATCCTTTTGCTAATGAGCTGCATTTAGGAATATCACACGAACCATTGACCATTTATTATAATTTAGTATTGATCGTTAATTTGAAAATCTAAAAATTATTCTAATGATTAGTACAAGTATATATTATACATACAAAGTTATTTTAACGCTCTTTTTCAGTTGTTAGAAGTGCTATGATAATATTATCATATTATCATACATAGTATAATAGTTTAACTTCAGATATGCCAATAGATATTGAACAATCAAAGCAGAATTGGTTAAACGCATACATATAATGAAGAAGCAGGCTCTTTGCCACATAAACAATAAATTAAAAATTCTGAATAAATACTCTTATTATATTCTAATATGATTCTGATTCTTCTTAGTTTTAAATTCTTAATAGATAATCTTTCTCATCTTTGACATTCATGCAATTATCAAATCTTCCTGAACTTATATTAATCCACAAGCTTGCACGATATTGTCATTACGATAATAGCTTTTTAAAAATATGAGGAGCTGCAGAACTGCTTTTCAGCTTCCAGGTTTCAATATTATTTTAATACTATTTTAGTTTTGAATTGAACTATACTGATCATTAAATCTACTGCATCTGTCGATCTTAAGATAGCATAAGAAAATCATTTGGAATAAAAAATCTATTGTTATCGACAAAATTCTAATAAAAAAATCTGTCTTACCTTATTGTTGTTGCTATCTTGCAACCACTTTTATTTTTTGCCATTCCTTATTGACTGTCATAATGTGTTTATTTTCTTTCTTGCTCCTTAGCCCCTCAACTGCGATTAATCCAATAAGAGTCATTATGATTCCAGAACCTACTATAACTGAAACTATATCTACTAATGTCATCATGATCATGCTTTTATTTCCTCCGCTCTCTTTGATGGTGATTGCATTTTTTCTCCTCTTTTGCTTATTATCTTACCCATTCTCCATGCCACTTCCATACTAACTAATGTAGGTGCAAATCCTAATACTAACCAAGGAATAATCTCGATGATATTCATAGATAAAAATATGCTAATCTAATAGATTAAATCTGCTCAGCTTAAAATATAATATATTCAATTGTCTTATTAACAATAAGCAGCATTTCTGTTATATCATCATAGACAGAATTAAAGAATCATATATACGTTATA
>DATDKD010000046.1:0-2413 GCA_036520175.1 Nitrososphaeraceae archaeon | reverse complement strand
AAACTATATTTTTAAAATTCTCAATATTTAATGGTTGTAATTTATCTATAATGGATGTAATGCCCTCTAGACGCGGTTTTTCATTATCTGTACGATCTAAGGTTAACATTTTGTTAAGCAAACACTTTTGATATAATTAATTAGATATTAATGAATTATTAAACATGTAAAAAATTATTAATATGTGAAAAATTTGCATATAATATGTATATAATCTGGTGTAAATAATATAATATCCTTTACTGTTGTACTATTTTTAATATATGAATTTTTCTAATTTATCTTACTTCTATATATAAAAATTAATGAACATATCAGTGCCTTAAAATTGTTTTAAGTTGAATTATATTGTATGCACTCCAGTCTTTAGAAGTATACAATCACAAACAAAAAGTTTGTTACAATTCTCAATTTGTATGCCATTTTTACCCATATTAACAGTATTAAGCATATTTAAGACCAATTAAATATAATAAATTCCTAATAAAGGGATATGATGCAATTTAAAAATCAATATCCCCAGCAGAAAGTATCTTTGAGTTTAAAGAATGTATCCAAAAAATATGCACAAAGAAATTCTGAAACAACTACAGTCTTAGAAAATATCAATATTCAAATTTTAGAGGGTGAGATTATTACAATTCTTGGAAAATCAGGATGTGGTAAATCCACCCTTCTTAATTTAATTGCAGGATTTGAAAATTCTTATGGTGGAGAAATTTTACTTAATGGAAAACCTGTAAAGGATATAAGCCCTGAACGAATAATGATGTTTCAAGAATCTGCTCTTTTTCCATGGCTTACAGCTTTTCAAAATGTTGAAATTGCATTAAAAATGGCAAAAGTTCCCAAAAATCAACGAGAAAAAGTAGTCAAACATTATTTGGAGATTGTCGGTTTATCTGATTATTCTCATTCTTATATTCATCAGCTATCAGGAGGAATGAAACAAAGAGTATCTCTCGCCCGGGCCTTATCATTAAATCCGAAAATTTTACTTATGGATGAACCCTTTGCAGCTTTAGATATTACTATTAAAAAAACCTTATACAAAGAACTTTTGGATCTTCATAAGAAAACTAGAAAGACTATACTATTTGTTACTCATAATATAAATGAGGCTGTATTACTAGGAGATAGAGTTATTGTAATGTCTCCTAGACTGTATGGTATAAAGAAGGAATACATTATTGACATCCCTAAGGATCAGAGAATTGATAATAGCTCAATAAAGAATATAATTAACGAGATTACAGTTGATCTTTACGATAATGCTTAATATATGAATAGTAAGGTCTGAAAAGTTTGGAGACACATATAAAAAGCAGTAAGAATAAAGTAAGCTTAAGCAAAAAAATAGTAAATAAGATAATAAACAAGGATACATTAAGTTTATTTATTTTTATCAGTGTATTCTTAGCATTATGGCAATTAGTTTACATGTCGGAAATATTGCCAAAGTTATCTCTTCCTTCGCCACTTGCCGTAGGCCAAACAATTATCGAATTATTATTTGATTTTACCTTAGTTAAAGGTACAGCTTTCACTTTATGGCGATTGTTTTTAGGCTTTATTCTGTCTCTTGCTATTGGATTGATTATAGGATTGCTCATGATTAAATTTCAACAATTTGGAAAAACCATGAGTTCATTTGCTGTAGGACTACAATCCTTTCCGAGCATTGCATGGATTCCATTTGCAATATTATTGATAGGATTCAATGATTTTGGGATACTTTTTGTGGTTGTGATGAGTTCTGTTTTTTCGGTAATGCTTTCAACTTATAGTGGACTTAGGAATGTTCCACCAATCTATATTCGAGCAGCTAAAAATATGGGTGCAAAAGGCTTTTCCCTCTTCAGATATGTATTGATTCCTGCTGCAACTCCTACATTAATAATGGGAATGAGGCAGGCATGGTCGTTTGCTTGGCATGCTCTAATAGGAGCTGAAATGTTAATTACGACCCTTGTAGGGTTAGGTTACATACTTTCAGTAGGTAGAGAATTCTCTAATATGAGTCAAATAATTGCTACAATGATAGTAATTTTTACAATAGGTTTGATATTTGATAGGGTAGTTTTTGTAAAAATTGAAGAAAAAGTAAGGGATAGGTGGGGTTTAAATCAGCAAAAAATTGAGCAATAATATTGTAAATATTTTCATTATAAAATTTTATTATGGCTAATAAAACACTAGATAATTTTCAGCACTAGATTTGGTAATCTCAAAATTGAGATTTACATGATAAAAAAGAGAAATTGTTAAAGTAATTGATAAAATATTTTATTTCAAAAAAATACAAATCGAAATTCTTTTCAAATTTGTATGCTCATCAATAAAAAATTATGTCTTATAGAGTGGCGAGGTACCACCTTTTTCGAGTGTGATATTGTTTATTCTTATAGATCTA
>DATDKD010000045.1:0-3901 GCA_036520175.1 Nitrososphaeraceae archaeon | reverse complement strand
CTATAAACAGCACCCAATTTTTCTGATTTTGATTGCTTTAGTCCTGATACTACATATAGGTTCCCGTCTGGACCTTGCTTCAAGTCAGTAATAATACTAAAACCTTTTGCGAATAGTATGTCAGCAAACTCTGTATCATCTACAGCTATTTTATCTTTTAAAACACCTTTTAAAAGCAGTCCAGTTCGATTGTCATTTAAATCAAAATGAAATATTTGTCCATCTACAGATCCCACAAACATGTCATTTTCATATTCAGTGCCAAAGTTTTTGGAATCAAGAAATAATAGCGCAGTTGGAGCAACTGATTTATCCCATGTGAATTCAGGAGGGGAATAATGTCCCTTTCCTTCAAAATATACTAAGTCTTTAGGATTATTACCTACAGTTACATATTCACCATCACCTTCTTCCTTGCCATCTGTTTGCAATTTTTTACCTTCTTCATTCACTCTCCAGATGCCGAATATCTTATCAGAACCACTATTGGATCCTGGTTCTGCCAAATTAATTTCATCACCAAATTTTGGTCCATTTTCTGTAAACCATAATTTTTCTGTTACAGGATCGAAATCAATTCCGAAACTATTTTTTACTCCATAGGCATAATACAAGTTAAGGGGATATTCAGTTCCAAGTATTCCTTCACCAACGGGTTTGCCATCTTGGGTTATTCTTAGAACTCCAGCCCTTCCATCCACAGGCTCGCCATCCTCATAATTTTGAGTCTTCGTTCTGTATACCTCTGATGGAATAGTATGTTGGAAATTTCCTACAGTAACATATAGATTATTATCTGGTCCAATATCTATAATTCCTCCAATATGTGCAGGATCAGGAAAAGATGGAATACTTAACAATAATTTTGGATTTATCAAGGCATTATTTTTATTGTCCAAGTCATATCTATATACTGTATTCTCACAACCTGTATTTTTCTCCTTACATACTACATAATACAGAAAGACGTTATGAGATATATTATTATTTTTAATAGATGCACCGTTATCATTGAGATTTTTCTTTTCACTTATAGCAATTCCCAATAAACCTCGTTCATCTTTTACACTTACGTCAACCTGTAAAAGTGGTTTATCTAGTACTACGCCATTGGTAACTCGTTTTACTGTTCCTGCTTTTTCCAAAATTAAAAAGTCATCTGGACCCAAAAATGCCATTGTCGTAGGAAAATCAAGTCCGGATGTCACTAACTCAATTTTCAACTTGGGATCAGAAAGAACTATACTTTCATCATCACCATTAGGTTGATTTTGCTGTGCATAAATATTACAAAAAGTAAAAAGTATTAGTGAAAAAGATAAAGCAAATATAGTAATTCTCTTTCTATTCATTTTATTTACCTTTATAGAACGAATACTATAATACTATATTTATAAATTCGGCATAGTAAAGGTGAATATTTATAAATTGCCCAATCCCCAAATCTACTGAATTCTGCCTGCCTACTTTAATTTCTGTTGCATGAGATTATCCCATGCTTTTACGTCTATCGTTTTAGTCGTGTTAGATGGCTTTGGAGCTATGTCAACAAGTATATTTGTACTTGTTTTTTTAGGAGTTTCTACCTTTGTTGAGAGTTTAGTATTAGACATATTCACTGATTGGTTACTTGTTTCACTGCTGATTGGGGTAAATTTCTGAATATCGTCTCTTTTTCTATCAGATATATACACATTGCCTTCTGAATCTACTGCTAAGTGTTCAGGATCCTGAAATTGACCGTCTCCTTTACCAAAAGATCCCCATTTTGTAATAAATTTGCCTTCACTGTCAAATTTTAATACTCGAGGTTGTTGACTACATCCAGGATCGGATTGTGGATCAGTTACGTAAACATTATCGTATTTATCTAGAGCAATGTGTTCCATATGACAAAATTGGTTATCACCACTTCCCTTAGAACCCCACATTAAAATTGGTTTCCAATTACTGTCAAATTTCTGGATACGCTCGTTTCCTCTTTCATTTACAAAGAAATTGCCTTTAGAATCTATTTCTATTGTAGTGGGAAGATTAAAGTCTCCTGGCTTTGTCCCTAATTGTCCAATAGACTTGATATAGTTACCTTTTGTATCAAATTGCGAAATACGATTATTTTTAGAATCTGCTACATAAACATATCTAAGATCTTTACTCACTGCAACATGTCTTGGATTATCAAATTTTCCTTCTTCAGCACTTGGAACTCCATCTACATTACCAAATTTCAAAACAAATTTACCTTTACTATCAAACTCTTGTGCTCGGTCATTAGCACGGTCTGCTAACCAAATGTTACCTTCTTTATCAACATCAATTCCATATGGAACATGCATTTGTCCATCACCGGTTCCGTCTTCACCAAATTTGAAAAGGAATTTACCATCCTTATCAAATGCCTGAATACGACTACCATCTCTATCTACAATGTAAAGTACAGTTTCTTCTTTATTAAAATCTAAATCATGAGGTCGTAGAAATTGACCATCCGCCGATCCTGCTCCTCCCCATTTTTTTACAAATTTGTATTCTGTAGCATTTTCAAATGCATTGACTGTATCTGTTGTTAATACTGCTGCTAACAATAAAGATAAAGAAATTGAGGAAAAAATGATAAACAAATGCTTTGTATCAATAGCTAAATTCATTTGAAATTATTAGTTTAAATGACTATAAAAAGTATTTTAAATATCTTTATAAGGAAACTAATAAAAAATTCAGAAAAAAATTCATTTTTTATTTTATAAATTACAATGCAATGAAAAATTCATAGAAAGATACTATTATTAACAATAATAATTAACTATACTTATTTTAATAGTGTTGGTATATTTGTCCTTCTTAACTATTTTCAAAAAATAGAATAATAAGATAGAGATATTATGAGTAATTTGTAATAGACATTTATTAATTATTAATTTATATAAGGTATTTTTATATAACTGATAAATTATTTGTTCAAAAAAATAATTTTATAATTTCTATATATAAACTACAATAACTTCAGAGTTTAATTGTTGTATTTTGCTATAATTATAGCAAAATAACATTTATTCTTTATGCATTACTTCCGTATTCTGATTTATTATCCTTTATTTGGATTGAATGTGAGCTTTGTTCAAGTTCTGTTTTATAAGATTATCCCAAGCTTTCACGTCTATCGTTTTAGTTGTGTTAGATGGCTTTGGAGCTATGTCAACAAGTACATTTGTATTTGTTTTTTTAGGAGGTGAATTTTCTTGATTTGATAGTAGATCAGTATTAGCAGCTGTAGTATTAGCAGCTGTAGTATTAGCATTAGTTATGGTCGATACAATATTGCTGTTTTCCTCTTCTGTATGTTGTTTTACAATATCTAACTTGTCGTCAGAATTGGTGGCGGTTCCAGATGGTACTATTCTGAAAACTGCCCCAAACTTTGCTGTTTTTGATTGCTTTAGTCCTGATACTATATAGGGATAACCATCTGGACCTTGCTTTAAGTCAGTAATAATACTAAAACCTTCTGCGAATAAAATATCAGCAAAATCTGTTTTATCTATTGCTATTTTATCTGTTAAATTATCTTTTAGAACTAATCCATCTCTCTTCTCATTGAGATCAAAATGAAAAATTCTTCCACCATCGGCAGATCCAACAAACATATCATTTTGATATTGAGAGCCCAATCTGTCTGAATCAAGAAATAATAATGCAGTTGGAGCTATTGTTTTAACCCATATGAATTCAGGAGGATTATAATGTCCTTTTCCTTCGAAATCAACTAGATTAGGAGGATTCTTTCCTACAGGTGGAGATTCACCATTTTTGTTCTTTAACCTATCTCCAAACTCATCCGCTTCCCAAATACCGTATACTCGATCAGATCCACTATTGAAACCCGGTTCTACCATGTTTATTT
>DATDKD010000044.1:0-4004 GCA_036520175.1 Nitrososphaeraceae archaeon | reverse complement strand
TACAAGATACAACAACAAGAAAGATCAATAGATATAGAAAATAATAATAATGATGAGAAAAGAGATAACATTAAAGAAAAAAACTAGAAAGAATGATCGATGATAAAACTGATAGTTCATATAGTAACAAAGAAGACATGTATACGAATGAAAATACAACTTTATCCTCTATTGTAAATAGTACTGTATATAATCTACAAGCATTACTATCACAAAGACAGGACAGGCTTCCCAGTGTATTATACGAGCATTATCAATACAATACATCAATAAATAGAGGAGAAGAATTTATTCTCAATCACGTTGATTCTAAACTTTCTCTTGTTGTAATGTATATTATTTAGTAGGTTCAACAAAGATGAGTATTGCTTTACCAGTCGAAAGAATGGCAAAGATAGTCCAAGCCTTTTTACATGATTTTGTAAATTATTTTAAGTAATATAAATTTCAACTCAAATTTAAAAAGTAAATTTATTTATTTATTTATTCATTCAAAAATTTCTAAAATAATTTAGAAGGGCTTCACTCAAAATTCAACATGTAATTAAATTAAATAAAAATTAAGATGGTCCTTATTCCGTTTTTTCGCTATTCAATCATTTTCATCTATTTCCTTTCAAATTATAAATTGTTAAATTATGTTAAATGCTAATATTTTCTATTTGTAAAGCCTTATTCTTATCTATGAGTTTATTGATATATTAATAGATGAACAAAAATTACGAATGTTGTTGTAAAATAAATGAAAAAAGTGTAGGAGCAGAGAACCTCTGTTGACGAGTAAAATATTACTTCCTCATGATGGTACAGAAATCTCAGATAAGGCACTTGAGAAATCTAAAGAATTTGCCAAAGCATTTAATGCTGAACTTTCTATATTGCATGTAATACAACATAGTCCTCTTCCACCATCACTAATTTTAGACCATGATAGACAATGGATAGAAGAATCAAGAAGAAATATTGCAAAGAAATTAGAGGAAGGTTGGATAAAAATGGCAAAAGAAAAAATAAATCCTATACTAGAAAACGAAAAAATAAAATTTAATCTAATTGTATCAACAGACGAACAACCTATTAGTGACCAAATTGTTAAATTTGCATCAGAAAACAAAATAGATCTTATTATTATTGGTAGTCAGAGATTGAGTGAAATTTCAAAAATTAAAGCATTGGGTAGTGTTTCAAGAAAAGTTTCAGAAAATGTCGATTGTCCTATAATGATAATTCATTAAATAGTATATGTAATCTATAATTA
The DNA here is from genome assembly GCA_036520175.1 of Nitrososphaeraceae archaeon. Taxonomy (GTDB): domain Archaea; phylum Thermoproteota; class Nitrososphaeria; order Nitrososphaerales; family Nitrososphaeraceae; genus TH1177. The sequence goes on along the minus strand of DATDKD010000044.1, from coordinate 2,746 downwards.
GACAAGTTAATAAAAAGAGTATTTATTATTGACTAGGTTCCTAAATTTACTTATAAATTAGTGAAATGATAAGGACTAAATCTATTTATAATCCAAAAGAAGAAAGTGATGGGATTAGAATTTTAATAACTCGATATTGGCCCAGAGGTATTAAAAAAGAACATTTTGATAAATGGTATAAAGAATTGTCACCATCAAGAGGTTTATTAAAAAAATATAAAGATAAAAAAATTGATTTCTCTTCATTTGGAAAATTATTTCTTGAAGAAATTCAACAGTCAAATGTAATTGAAATTTGTAGAGAAATAGCACATCAATCTATAAAAGGAAATGTTATTACATTCTTATGTTATGAAAAAGATGAATCTATTTGTCATAGAAAATTTATAAAAAAACTTTGTGAACGAGAATTATCAAAAGTAAGATGAGATCGTATTAATTGGTTGAATGATTAACAGTATTATTGAGACTAGTTTCATATTCATTATTATGTCATTTATTTTATAGTAAACTTATGAATAAACCGCAAAACAAATACCTTACAAAATATAAAACGGTAAAAATAAATGGCCTAGATATTTTTTACAGAGAAGCCGGTCCAAAGAATGCCCCAACAATTTTGTTGTTACATGGCTTTCCCACATCATCACACATGTTTCGTAACTTTACAAAAACTGTCTGATAAATTCCATCTTGTAGCACCAGATTATCCAGGATATGGTAACAGCTCAATGCCATCCGTTGATGAGTTTAATTATACTTTTGAAAATATGGCCAAAATTATTTCTAAGTTTGTAGAAACAATTGGATTGAAAAACTATAGTCTTTACATGCAGGATTATGGTGCACCAATTGGATATAGGCTATTTTCAATGTATCCAGAAAAAGTACAGGCATTTATTATACAAAATGGTTTATTAAACTGCCTTTTATTATTATGTTGTATTATGATCTTGATTATTATTAATTAATTTATTTAAAGTTAAAATCCATAACCAACTATATTACTATTATTGGGATCTAAGCAATAATAATAATGGTAGGCTATGGAAGGGTTTAATTTTGGACTGTATTAGCCTTTATGATATATACTATATAATAATTGGAGACAATTTTGTTTATTTGTTATTATTATTATTATTATTATGAGGAAATTGTTATAGCCTCCTCCTTATCGTATCAGGGGTTATAGACACAACTGGGTGGGCTATGAATGAGTCAAATAATGGTTGGTACTATCATTATGAAATATTCTATTTCATAATTTGAGATAAATTTATTCAATTTAATAACCATAACCTATCTGTAAAGAAGAAGACCATGGCAGGTTATTCTTCATATACATACAGGTTATGGCTTTCTAATGACGAAAGGTTTCTTTGGTGGTTTGTATGAGTAAGTAGTTTACTGTATACTATATTTAAAAATCAGTAAACAACGTTAAATCAATCAATACTACTAAGAAGAAAAGAATTGTCATAGTCTGAACTCAATCAATCAAGGTTTATAGATAGATGGATAGATACATTCAGACTACAACATTTACGACTTGATGGTTCATTGTTTGCCTATGAGTTCTTTGGAAAGTATGATAAAATTGATATACATTATATTTATAAATTTCTGAAATTCTCAGTATAGGTTTTGAAGTTGATTGTTATTACTATTCAACAACAATAACCTAGTATATAGTTCCAAATGCTCAAGAACAAATACTAGTCATATACATGTTTTATGACTAGTATATTAAAACTAAGAGGACTAATGATATTTATGCATCATCACAATGAGGAAGATGCATGGTGGAATAATATTCCTTATGAAATAGAATGTAAAGGAGAAATCGAATGCTATGATAAATTAAATGAATTTCATCCTAAATATCCCATTATAATTTACAATCATACTAGAAGATACAAACAAAGGTTAAAGAAAATTGTATCAATAATTAAAAAGAAATCACTAATAGGAGGTATCAACAACGATAGAATGATAGTTATCATTTTATAATCGAATTTTTATTGCTTAACTAATAATTAATTGTCATAGCATGAACTCAACTGAAGAGGTTTATGGATAGAAGATTATCCAGACTATGACAATGGTTAGGTATTAAATATTTATACAAATACTCAATTTTACTTGTATGATTTTTATTTTGAAACCCATGATTAACATGGGAGGGGATGGGATTTGAACCCATTTCTTGCATTCACGGGTTATACAATTCAAAGAGGCAGACTTGCAAATCAAGAATTACAATTCATTAATCAGCCATTGAGAGACAATAAGGAGGGAAAAGAACATGTATTCGCTTATTTACTGGATCAAAAATTTAAGTTGTCATATTGAACATGACATTGTGGACATTCTTTTATTAAATCATTAATTATTAAGAAATCTACTATAAGAATAGTATGAAAATATTTACCTGCACTGGTGCAGTAGACCTTGAGATGGAGGTCGTAGAAACACATCACGATATGTGCGACAACTGTAAATGTAAAGTCATAAACGCTATGCAAGAGAGAGTAGAAGAATCAAGACCTTTCATCAAGTATAGGGATAGGAAGAATTCATCGGAAAAGATAGACGATGTGTCTTTCAGATTGCTTGTTTTGCCATAACTTGATACTTTCCTGGGGTACTTTAAGAAAAAATGACTGACAGAGATTATTATTTAGATATGGCAATAAATGCTGCAATAGAGTATGTTAAGAAGAAAGAGGGGATCGAATTGGAAGGA
>DATDKD010000043.1:0-9708 GCA_036520175.1 Nitrososphaeraceae archaeon | reverse complement strand
GAGTGATGATTATAAAGATTGATGAATATTAAAAAAATTATTAGAGATGACGAAAAAAAGGAATATTGATATTTTTTCATTATATTAATACAAAAATATTATTATATGAATTTTTTTATAATAATTATAACACAATCACTTTAAGTCACAGATAAGTTTCACTTTCGAATCTTAATTATTTCTATACAACCATTATAATTATCGACAAATAATTCTATAAAAAAATATAGTAATGGAGGATTGTAGAGAATTATTCAATTACCCAATCTGAGAAATCAGTTACCTCAATTTCACCCGTTACTGATTTCCTATTTAAAATGAATTCATAATCGCCTTCAACTATGTAAAAGGTTTCTGAACCTTTGGGATGTATATGTAATGCAGACCCTAGATGGGTTGAATGAATTACATCTAGGATAGTATAGCTACTATTCGTTTCAGAAGTAAGAACCTTGATAGTAAATTTTGTATCATTAAAAATCAAAAGGTTTATCCTTCCCAAAAAAATCAAGTTTTGAAAATATATCTGTTTTAATTTTCAAAACAATAGAATTAAGGAGAAATAACAATTTTTCGTTATACTCAATAGATATAAATTTCAAAACTATTTGATGAACTGTTTAAGGACACTTATAGAGAAGTGAAAGTTACAATAAACAATAAAAAATTGTATAAAGAATTTTGGAAATATTATTTATTCTTATGGTGCGCCCATTGTTGTTCCACTCTGACCTCCGAAATGTGGTAATACACTAACAAATGTTGTTTATGCTGAGAATTAATTTGTAATTTATAAATATATTATTATACATATAGTCATTAGTTTATCAGATATATATCATTCAAAATAAACTTCTGATGTTCATAGCTTTATGGATCATAACTACAATATAAACAAGTATGAGAATCATTTATCTGATCCAAAACAAATAACTACTATGGGTAAAGCCGTATAGAACTTAATGAGACTAAAAAGGAATAGATTGTTGAAGCCGCATCAAATCTAAAAGTATATTTGGTTAATCTGAAAAATGAACTCAAAATTAGAAATTTATTATAACCGTCAAGAGATAAATAAGAACTAATAATGATGTAACAAATAAAATATAAAATCATCTATTACAAGAGCAATTACAATATAAATTAAAGGTAAATATAGAAACAGAACGAGGAGAAAATATTAGTATCGAACTTCTTTAATGATAGTGATTAGATCATTTTAGATATTCTATTAGTTAGAAATATTCTATATATTTAAATATAGCTAAATAGTTAGGTAAACCTAATATATACTGCATTATCCGAGGAAAAATTCAAATGGCAAATAAAATAAATTCAAAAATAAATACAATCAAGTTATATTATGTATTTTCATTTATAGGATTTTTTTTAATTACGCTTACATTGCTCAATAATGGATATTCACAACGTGATTCTATAACCGAGGATTTAGATTCTCAGATAGATATAAAAAAAAAATTTATTATATATATTAATCTTGAAAGAACAAATTCTCAATTAGAGCTTAGTGAAAATAATCTAGTATCAAACAATCTGGAAAAAGCATTTTCCCATGCTTATATTATACATACAAATATTTTTCCTAATATAAAATCTAATTTGCAAGCACTTGCTCCAGAATTATCTTCTAAATTAGAGAAACTTTTAACTGATTTGCCTATTTTTATAAAGGATGTTAAAACTAAACCTATAGAGGAAATTAAACAAACCATCGATGAAATAAGAAATACAAATTATTTACTAAATAGTAAAATAATAGGAAATAATACTCTGAGTGACAAGAATTTTTTAATTCAAAGCTCAATCCAGCTATTACAAGATGCTTCCAACTTTATAAGTATTTCTAATCTATCTCAAGATCAGGAACAAAAAAATCTTGAATATGATAATATAAAAGGAATATTAGAAAGATCAAAATATCAAATCAATCAAATTCCATCTAATGAATTTGATGAGAGAGAAAATAACCAAATAATGTTAATGTATTCAAAAGTACAACAAAATTGGAATCAAAACAATTTTAATGATTTATCTTCTTCTATTACCTCTCTTCAAAGCTATTTGAAAGAATTCTTAAATACCAATAACTTATCAAATCTTCCCGATGAATACCAAAATTACTTTTCAACTATTCACACATTATTAAATAATGTGATTCTTGAAATAAGAGAAAACAATGATTACAGACAAGCTGATAAGCATGCCATGTCTGCTTATTTGGATAATTATGAATACCTAGAAGCTCCTATTGAAAAAAATGATCCAAATATGATGACTGATATAGAAGTTGACATGAGAGAAGATCTCCGAAAACTTATTAAAAATAAAGAAAAATTAGAAGTTATTGAACCGTTTATTACTCAAATAAAAACTAAACTAGATAATGCTAAATTAATTTTAGAAAATGATCCATCAATAGTAAATAATAATAATAACAATAGTATTTCAGCAGAAGTAATTTCTTCCGGAAGTAACCTTGCAAATATTGAAGAACTTAGTAAAGGTTTTGGATCCTTTCAAGGAGATCGTAAAGACATGGGTCAATCTACTAATCCTCAAAAACAAGATGTTAGAAATGATATAGATCAAATTAGATTAAATCTTCAAAAAGTATTGGATTTATTCAAAGAAAAGAAATATGATGAAGCAGTAGTAGTAGCCCGTTCTGCTTACCTAGATAGTTATGAGAATATAGAACTACCACTTAGACCAATCGATCCCGATTTTACTTTAGATATGGAAATTAAATTTGCTGAACTCAGAAACATGATAGAACAAAGATCAGAGTATGAAAATATTGTAAAAAAGATCGGTGAAATTCAAAAAGGATTGGATGAATCTGAAAGGCTAGTTTCAGGAATTGGTACAATAGCTCCAGGTATTGCCTTTACATCGTCCTTTTCTATTATATTTAGAGAAGGATTAGAATCTGCATTAATCATCGGAGCAATAATTACATATTTAGAAGCTTCAAGAAATGAGCGATTCAAAAAACATGTATATTATGGCATAATTCTTGCTGCCAGTGCAACAGCTCTTACATGGATGATTGCAGAATTCTTTATCGAGTTGTCTGGTGCAAGTAGAGAACTTATCGAAGCTATAGCTGGAATTTCTGCTGTAGCTGTATTATTCTGGGTTAGTTTTTGGGTTCTGAACAAAATAGAAACAAAAAAATGGATAGAATTCGTTAAGTCAAAGGTTTGGAAAGCAACTACAACAGGCAGTGTGATGGTATTTGTCTTGCTGTCATTTTTTACAGTATATAGAGAAGGATTTGAAACTGTCTTGTTTTATCAGGCAATGTTGTCTTACGCTAAACACATGGAGCTTTTTGTTATTTTGGGAATGATTATCGGCCTAGCAGTAATAATAGGAGTCGCATTCACAGTCAGAAAACTGGGAAAGAAGCTACCGTTAAGAGTTCTATTTGGTTTAACCATGGGGATAGGCGCATATATGTCTATAACCTTTTTGGGAAATGCTATTCGTGAGTTTCAAGAAGTTGGATATATAACAACCACACATTTATTCGGCATAATTCCACGGTTAGATGTTAATCTAGCAACTATGACTGGTATACATCCCACTCTCGAAACTGTTGTTGCTCAACTAATTCTATTATCTGTATATCTTGTCGGTTCCGTCTATATTCTTGTTATTCAGCCACGGAAAAAGAAACTTATAGAATCATCTCGTAAATCTATGTCTGATTTTAAAAAATAATTGTTATGATATTGGTAAGGCTACATTTATAAGTTAGTCTAACCTAATTAGGTTAGCCTAACATGTATAGCTTAACTGAAATTAAGAATAATTGTGATATAGATAAAAATGAAACTATTTCTTTTTTAAATAATATCCTCGAAAATGATACATATAAAATTATTTTATCAGTTATAGAAAATTCTAAAACAGTTTATCAAATTCACAAAGAAATATCTCTTCCGTTAAGCTCAATTTATAAAAGAATAAAAAAGCTAGAAGATCTAGGTATAATATCAATCGAGAAAATTATTATTAATAATAAAGGACGTAAATTAATTTTTTATAAAAGTAAAATAAAAAACTTAACATTCAAGCTTAATGAAAAGGATGTAAGTCTTTTAATAACTTAATTTTTAATTACACTAGTTATATTCTAAACAAATAAAAATTCAAGAGTATTAGCAAACTCCTATATATATTAAGAATACATATAAAGAATATCTATTGATTGGAAAAAGGTTAATATGAAATTATTATATTTTAAGATTATTACGCTTCTTACGACTTCTAATCAATTAGGCAATTATAAAAAATCATTTAGCCTATATTACTACGACTTAGTTCGTACGTTATTTGTTACACTTGCTTTCACAGGGATACTCTCGACAGGTTGGTTCGGAATTCCATTAGCTCCTCGCTATTTTACTGATGTACCAATAAATAATTTAGATATAATATTTGCAATTTTTAGTTCTTTAGGAAGTATTTGGGGTATAATGGCATATAGAGAATTTACAAAAACCAGAGATAATATTTTGTTAGTTAGAGATCTTTGCAAAAAAATAGATCCACTTATTGGAGATTATGACTATTCAACGTTTAATCCTATCACTAAAAAAAATGAATTAGGTTATTTTCCGGTAGGACCAACAGATTTTTGGGACAGAGAAACTGTGGTTCCTGAATGGCTAGATAAAGGAAAATATTGGCATATTATGCTTAGATTGCAAATTAAAAACAAAGAAATACTTCTTAAAGTTGTTAAAGACAATGATCTACCTTTTTTTTCTGGCAAAAGAAACGTCGCAACAACTTCAAGAGAAAATTTAAAAACTGATAGTAAGTTTAAAAAAAAATATCGTTATGTTGTGTGTGTTCCACAATGGTTAGTAATGAATACCGAACTGAGCAATTTTTCCAGAAGTGAACTAAATGTGAATGATGCTGATTTTGGTTTATTAATGAATGCTATTAATAAACCCCTTGGTTTAGCATCCAATGACATTACACAACATGAAAAACAGAGAATTAAATATTCTTGGAAATTTAGTTCCTTACCAATTTACTTAATAAAGAGTTTACCAATTCAAATTATTTACAAAGAAATTTTTACTAAAACCGCTAAATATATACCTGCACAAAAAAAACATATTATTGAAGAAACAAATATTAATTTGGCATATTTAAGTCATGATGAATTAATTGAATCTTTACTAGTTCTTGCAAGAATTAAGAATATACGTTCGAAAAGTATAGCAAAAATTAATATTATTTTACAATTTCTAAAAAATGAATATCAAAAATTAGGCTTAGGTGATGGTTCTAAAAGGTATCATAATCTTCACCATAGTCTTGAGGTAGCATATGCTAGCTTGCAGATGTTACCTGAAGAGTTACATGGCTATTATTTTTTAGAAGAAGATTATGAGTATATCTTAGTAGCAAGCTTATTACATGATTATGATCCTTATCAATATAATTATAAAACCAGTATAGGATTATATCGATTCGAAGGTCCTAAAGTTGAAAATACAATCGGAGAACTCTTAAAAATTAGGATAATAGATGCTTATTTTAGTATGAATGAAATAGAGTTCAAAAATTATTTCCGTCACTATCACTATCCCTTATTACCACCAGTTGATTATGTTACTACTCATCCTGAATTTGTGAAATCTAACAAACCTCTCCAAAGTTTAATAATTGAAACCTTGATCTGGCGAACCGATTACCCATTTACAAAAAAAACTCACGCTCAAAGAAATTATTACGCACTAATTGATAAAATTTCTCATTTAATTGGATTATCCGAAAAATATATACTATTATCTGAAGTTTTATCTTTAGCAGATTTATCAGTAACATATATGAGTTCGGATCCGATTAATGCCTGGTACAGAGTAACAAGTCTATATGAAGAATTAAACCTTCCACGATCGGAGGCCATTTCTAGAACTGATCAATTTTTCTCTGAAATCATGAAAATTGAGTTATTTCAAGAATTATTAAATAATCGTAATTTTTCTGGAGTTTTTAAGCAACGATGGAATTTGGTTTATCAGTTTTATCATGAGGGTAATCCATCAACTCAAATAAACAGGACAATAGAAAATGCTGAAATTTCATATTCAAAAATTAACTTACAAATCGGTGTCCAAACTGGGGATGTTTTGTACCATATAGCATTAGAGCATAAAGATGAATATTTTATAGGTATAAGTACTAATGAAGATGCTGTTCTCCATATTAAAGATAAATTTGCCAATTTGATGCAACAAAATGTATCTTGTTTTTGGGGTGATGCCAAAAAACTGCTACCTAATCTTCAGAGTAGGTCTATTGATAATATTTTATTTATATTAAATAATTTCCCTAATTTTAACAATCATAATGGCCAAGATTCAGAACTATTGTTATTATTTAAAGGAGTTTCAATATCTCTTAAATCCCGCGGCACATTTCAAATTCTTACTAATATAAATAAAAATAGTGAGAAGGAAAAAGAAATAATAAAAATTGCATCAAAGTATGGATTTCAACTATTGAAAAGTAACGATGATCATAAAGTATATTTTCCTCAATCATATATTCCAAAAGAGTTTTTTCCAACTGAGTCAGTATCATTATTAGTATTTCATCTTTACATTAATTCTACTATTGTAGGATAATATTTGCTAAAGCGTTCCTTTCCCAGAGTGTTCTTAAAAGTATATAAATAAATGAAAAAGTAGACTATTAAAGCGCAATGACAAAAAAAATCCGAGTTGCAATCGCTGGGGTGGGAAATTGTGCTTCAGCACTAATTCAAGGAATCGATTATTACAAGTCCGTACGTGAGCAGGATTCTATTGGTTTGACTGCATATGAGTTGGATGGTTATACCCCTGTAGATATTGAATTTGTAGCAGCTTTTGATGTTTCAGATTCAAAAGTTGGCTTAGATCTTTCTGAGGCAATTTTTTCTACTCCTAATAACGCTAAAAAAATCACCAATGTTAATAATTTGGATGTTAAAGTAAATAAAGGAAAAGTTTTAGATGGCGTAGGTAGACATCTTGCAGAAAAAATAAACGTATCAAATTCTCCTACATCCAATATATCAGAAATATTGAAAGATTCCAAAACAGATATTCTTTTGAATTATTTGCCCGTTGGAAGTCGTGAAGCAACAAAATTCTATGCAGAACAGTGCTTAGCAGCAGGCGTTTCGTTTATCAATGCAATTCCTGTTTTTATTACATCTGAGCCTAAATGGCAACAATCATTTAAAGATAAGAATATTCTCTGTGCAGGTGACGATGTTATGAGTCAAGTAGGAGCCACAGTTGTACATAAAACATTAATAAAATTATTTATTGATAGAGGTGTTAAAGTGGATGAAACATACCAATTGAACATAGGTGGTGATATGGATTTTTATAATATGCTAGATGAAGAACGATTAGAGGATAAAAGAATAAGTAAAACCAGTGCAATTGAAGCAATGTCCCCCTATTCTATTCCTATGAGGATAGGTCCATCTGATTTTGTTGAATCCTTGAAAAATGATAAAGTTTGTTATATTAATATTCGTGGGAAAAAATTTGGAAATATTCCCATAGAACTAGATTTGAAACTCCGAGTAGCTGATGCATATAATAGTGCTGGAATAATGATCGATGCAATACGTGCAACCAAAATAGGACTAGATAGAGGATTATCAGGAGCGTTAGAAAGTGTTTCGGCATATTGTTTTAAACATCCTCCAATTCAAATGTCGTATACTCAAGCAAAAGAAAAATTTTTACAATTTATTAAAGGAGAACTAGACACGTAATTATTAATTTGAAAATTATTTTGTTTGTTTATATTTTTTTATCTCTCAATCAAAAAAATTATATGACAAACTCCAAACTCAAGATCTTCTTCATTTTTTAAATTCAGTAGGGCTAGTTTCGTCATTGTTTGCCAAAATGCTGTGAATTATATAAAATAAAAAGTTATCTGATCTAATGTATTATAGATAATTTTATTATTGCAAAGTCGTATTCATTTAAATGTCAGTGGTTGTTCGTAGCATCATTCCACAAATAGTTAAAATAATCTTTTGCATATCCTGCTAGCCCTGGATGTTCTGCCCAGATTGCAATGGGTTCAGATTTACCCTTCCTATTGCCTTCTTCTCCTAATAAAATTAAAACTTGAGTATCATCTCCGATAACTCCTCCACCAAACATATTCTCTTTGATTCTTACATCTGCAATTCTTGAAATAGTTTTTATAATTTCTGTACTCGTTTCTTCTGAAACAAGAACTACAATTCTTATACCTTTGTCATGTAAACTTCGTAGCATAGGTTGTAATGGTTTAGCTATTTCCTGTGCTATTTGTGGTAACGCTATTAACAATTCTCTTTGGCTATTCTGAATGATCTCGCTTACTTTACCTGCAATGTTATAAAACCCTCTTACTACCCATATTTCTGGTTTTTCTTTTATTCCACTTTTTTCATAAATAGGCATTAGTTCATTTCTAATGATTTCCTCATTACTTTTAATTTCATTTTCTTTTTGGAGTCTTATAGCATCTAATGCAGTAGAAGGAGATTTTGGAAAAAATGTCTGTGGTCTCGAACTATCTGATTCAAGCCAAACTTTATTTTCCAAACTATTCAACACTTCATAAATTTTTGAGTAGGGAACACCTGAGGTTTTACTTATATCTGCTGCTGTCATTGAACCATGCTCTAGTAATGATAAATATACTTTAATTTCATAACTTGTCAAGCCAAGACTTTCCATTGATTTTCTCGACTTGTCGGTAATATTCATTGAACCATTTTTAATTATTTCAAGTAATATATGTATGTTCAATTATACATTAATGTTAAACCATTTATTTTTCGATCTTTTTGTTTGGATTAAAATGTTTTTAGTATTTTGGATGTTACATTTTGCATGTGTTTAATATTTCAATTGTATGATAAAGTTCAATCAAATTAATTGAGTAACTTCTATATCATATTTTTATTTATTATATTAATACAGTTAAGATATCTTTTTTTAATCTTTTCCACATTCTTAAACAAATAGACATCCGTAGAATAGGAATTGTTTCTATAATTTTTTACAACCATTACAAACTTCTTACGTTAGGTGTTGGAGAAAAATATTATGGTATTCAATTGGAATTTTTTTAAAATAGACATATCAATTGATGCATTTAATACTCTATAATTGATTTTGTGAATTCTGTTTCATCATAAAAACTATTTCTTATTGAAAATATAAATAAGAAAATTTAAAATGTCAATTTTTCTATTATCTTTGATGGTTTATATAATAATTAATGCTATATGCTCAAAAAAGAGAAAATTATAGTAAGTTTATCTTTTGAATACGTAAAAATTAACTATTTTCTGATCAAGGAAAGTTTAATAATCTATTTAATTTTTTTTTTCTATATGCCTAAATTCAAATCAACTCAAGATATTATTAGAATTATTGATACTAAAGATCAAATACGTAATTTTGGTGTTATTGCACATGTAGATCATGGTAAAACTACCATGAGTGATAGTCTTTTAGCTGCATCAGGAATTATTTCCCCTTCCGTAGCAGGACAAGCATTAGCTCTGGATTCAATGAAACTTGAACAAAATAGGCAGATGACTATCAGAGGAGCTAATGTAACACTATTTTACGAGCACGAAGGTAAAGA
>DATDKD010000042.1:0-45517 GCA_036520175.1 Nitrososphaeraceae archaeon | reverse complement strand
TTACGTGAGCGATGCAATTCTCTCCAAAGCAACAATAGGAACAAATCTCGCAATAATTGCTACTCCAGTAATCAACAAAGAAAATAATATGACAGCAATACTGTCAGGAGCAATTAATTTTAACAATTATGACAAATTTCTCCAGTCACTTAATTTACAAAATAATAGCAGATTGGTATTAATTGATAAGAATGGGGTAAAGATTGGTGATTCTAATGAAAAAGAAACGTCAGCTTCAAAAGAATCTTTTGAGAAAAAACAGTTTTCAAATCTTACCTTTTTCAAGTTAGCATTGGAAGGTAAATCAGGAAATATTGTAGAAAAATTTGAAGGGAAAGAAAGTCAAATCACTTTTCTTCCATATGATCTTTTTCAAAATAAAAGGATTTTACTACTCATTCAAGGTTGTGACCGCGATGTAAATAACTCAAATCTATGTATAGATAATAATGACAATAACAAAGAACTTCACTTATTTAATGAGAATGTTCTAACTAGACTAGGTAGTTTTTTTTAAATAACCTTTAATTCTTAAATCTTTTTTATTACTCAATATTAATACTTAGTGTAGATATTAGACTTAGTTAAAATATAATGACTTTATCTTAAAGTTAAATAATATTTTTATTATGATATTTTTAAATTTTAGATACTATCACTGATAAATATTTAATCTCATATTAAGAATAAATTTTTTCTGGATTAACCTTAATTTTAAACTGCATTTTTGAACTACAAAATCGTGTCAAAACAGTTGATACACCTCTGGGTAAAGTGAAGATAATATTTCTTTTGTTTAAGAATAACATATTTAATAGAATTGCAAAGAATTTAATATTACTCGGATATAATACTATAAAAGGTAACGATTTAAATGATATAATTTTATACTATAACAGAAACAATTTTGTCTTAACGGATCTTATAAATGATAATTTTCTTTTGTCAGTCTTCTAATTATAGTATCTGTAAAAGGTTAAATATTTTGGTCTCCAAATTATAATTTGATTAAAAATGCGTGCAGCACGTATGCATGAGTATAACAAGCCTTTTGTATTAGAAGAGGTTCAAATACCAAAAAATATTTCTGGAGAAAATATATTGGTAAAAGTAGGCGGAGCAGGAATTTGTCGTACTGATTTACAGATTATTGATGGTTATTTTAAACAATATCTTCCTCTTAAATTGCCTGCCATACTAGGACATGAAATTGCAGGATGGGTTGAAGAAATAGGTAGCTCAGTTCCTGAAGGTCTATTTGAAAAAGGCGATCTAGTTGTAGTTTCTGGAGGATGGGGTTGTGGTCTTTGTCGAGAGTGCAAAAGAGGTGATGATCAAATTTGTGGTAATGGAAGATGGCCTGGATTTGGTGAATATGGAGGATATTCTGAATTTGTTCCTATCCCTTCCTACAGATACCTAATAAAGATCGATAAAAAATATAATTTAAAACCTGAAGAACTTGCACCACTTACCGATGCAGGTGTTACTACATATAGAGCAATTAAAAAGGTAAAAAACATGCTTGGGCCTGATAAATCTATAGCAATTATTGGATTGGGAGGTCTTGGAAGTTATGCAATTCAATATGCAAAGATTTTATCTTCATCATCAACCATATTGGCATTTGGTAGAAATGACGAGAAACTAAATCTTGCTAAGGAAAACGGCGCTGATCATGCTATAAACATAAAAGATAAAAAATTAGAAGATGTTCATGAAGAGGTCAATAAGGCAACAGGTCGCAAAGATATTGATGTAGTAATAGATCTTGTTGGTACAGAGGAGAGCATTCCAATGGGTTTTAGTATGCTTGCTATAGCAGGAACATATGTCTCTGCTGGCTTAATTGGAAACCAAATCAAAATTCCATTGTTCCCATTTGTTGCTAGAGAATATCAGTATTATGGTTCTTTCTGGGGAAACTTTAACGACTTGAGAGAAGTTATGGAATTAGCAAAGAAAGGATTGATAAAACACCATATACAAAAATTTGATTTATCAGAAGTAAATGATGCTCACATGTTACTTAGAGAACAAAAGATTCTAGGACGAGGAGTTTTGATTCCTTAGAATCTAGAGAACTAAGTATATTCTTTTCATGATCAGTTAATTAAAGAAAAAACAGTTATGGTTGGAAGAATCAATTCAAATATTTCATATTGACGAAGTGAAAAATAACAAATTACTTTAGAAATTAATTCTAGAAGAATAAATGTAATCCTATACTATTTTATTTTTTATATTCTCTGTTTTAATTTGAACTACAAAATTGTGTCAAAATCAGTCAGTTCACACACCTTCATTCTAACTCCTATGAATAATTTATTAACCCTCTACATCATGATTTAATTTTTTGATTAAAGAATTTCTGTTGCATTGATGTCCAGTAATGTTTACTATTTGAGAATGACAGCAGATAAATGACCATTAATTTATCATAAGCTTTTTTGATGAAAATATTTAATTTAACAAAAATATAAAAAAGATTATTGTTTATCAGCAAGAGATTGTTTTTTACCTGTTACTGCGCCAACATTTTTTGGATCTATGGCTAGAGCCTTGTCATAGTAAGCAACAGATTCTGTATGATTTCCCAGATTAGAAAGAACATTACCTTTACCTGTTAAGGCGTCAACATTTTTTGGATCTATGGCTAAAGCCTTGTCATAGTAGATGATAGCTAGATTGTAATTTCCTATCTTATCAAGAAAATTAGCTTTATTAGTTAAATCAGGGATATATCGTGGATCTGTAGATAAAGCCTTGTCAAAGTAAGCAACAGCTTCTGTATGATTCCCCAACTTATCAAGAGCATATCCTTTACCAATCATTGCAAGAACATGTTTTGGATCTGAAGCTAAAGCTTTGTCAAAGTAAGCAATAGACTGTGTATAGTTTGCTAGTGCCTCAAGAGCATTAGCTTTGTCATATAGTGCAAAAGCATGGTTTGGATCTATAGCTAAAGCCTTGTCATAGAAGCCAATGGCTTTTGTATAATTTCCTAAATGATAAAAAGATACTCCTTTGTTATCTAGTGCATCAGCGTTCTTTGGATCTATAGCTAGCACTTTATCATAATAGGTAATAGCCTCAGGATATTTTCCTAACCCACCAAAGGCATTAGCCTTTTGAGTTAAGGCAATAATATTTTTTGGATCCATAGATATCACCTTGTCAAAGTAAGTTATAGACTCGTTAAATTTACCTAAACTATTAAGTGACATACCTTTGTTATTAAGAAAGGTAACTTCATCTAATGTTGTATTTGAAGTAGTAGCTGTTGATAATTGTATTGGAGATATTCCTACCATAGCTAGCATAATTATAGAACAATAAAGTATTGCGCCCCAGACAAAAACAAATAATGAGAACTGTATTCTTTTTAAAGGATCTTTATGGCTTTTTATCATAACAGCATTGTTGAGAAATGTATAATATTAATAGTTTTAGCAAATATAAAACCATATGGGGCTGATTCTTAACTATATCGATTCACCTATATTCAATAAAAAATATAATAACTATTTTCCAAATCTATTATAATAAAAACTTAAAGTTACACCGTAACACAAAATTTTAAACATTTTGTTACCAATATCAAATACATATCATGCTCGAAGCTTTCAGAACCATTTTTTTGTCTTTCAATTAAAGTAATTTTTAATTAGAATTCATTAGTTTATGAATTAATAATTTATTTAAAAAAATAATTGAATTACCATCCTGCTATATCTTTCTGACCAATAACTTTGGTTGGCTTTATTTTTATCAATGATTCTTCTTCTGAACTATTTCTCCTGCTATACTCTTCGCCTTTATCACTTTTGAGAAATTATTATTCATAAAATTTTAAAAATTCTCAAATTACCTTCAAAACTATATCCTACAACTTTATCTATTATGTTACCTAACCCTGTTATAATGAGAATTCGAAGCCCTCCGTTTTAGCGCCTACGTATAAGTTTATAATACTCTAGATCAAGATTCAAGTTTTTCCATACTTTACAAGGAAGTAACTATCTTCTATCTTCGTAGTATTGTTATTGTCCTACATCAATCGAAATAGTAATATGTTTGCAGCTTTATGAAAAATTTTAACAAATAGAATGAGAAATGAAAGAAAACATCAAGTCGAAGAAATAGATATCGCCATAATAGGTGGTGGTCCTGCAGGTTTACAAGCTGCTTTAGTTCTTTCTCGCACAAGAAAAAAAATCATAGTCTTTGATACTCCTGAACCTCCAAGAAATACAGCTTCTCATGGAGTTCATAATTTTCTTGGCTTAGATGGCCTTTTACCAATGGATATTCGTAAAATAGCATGGGAACAGATTGATAAATATGATTCTGGTCAACTTCGCAAAGAAAAAATAGTAAATGTCAACAAAGAAAAAGATGGAATATTTGTTATTACAGCTGATAATGAAAACTCGATCAGGGCAAAGAAAGTTATTCTCGCAGTAGGGTATTATGATGTATATCCTGAAATTCCCGGGTTTATAGAATGTTGGGCAGATACAATTATCCCCTGTCCATTTTGCGATGGTTACGAAAATAGAGATCGTATTTGGGGTATTGTAGCCCATTCCAAAATACAACTTTATTTGTTTCCAAAGATGGTACAAAATTGGACTTCCAAAATCAAAGTTTTCATATCCCCAAATATAGAGATAGAATCATCATACCAAAATGAATTGTCCAAGTTAAATATTTCTGTTTATAAAGGAATTATCATTAAAGTAAATCACAGTAGTACGAAAGTAGACTCAGTCTTATTAGAGTCCGGCGAAAATATTCAAGTTGATACACTTCTCTGGATACCTCAAGTAAAACCAATCCAGTTAATACAAAGACTGATTGAAAACTTAGGTTTAAAATTAAATGAACAAGGCTATATTAAGACAGATGAAAAGTTACGAACAAATGTTAAAGGACTTTACGCAGCAGGTGATGTCAAGGGAACAAGTCCAATAGGAGCACTTGCTGCAGCTTATAACGGGGGAATGGCAGCAACTTCAATCGTTCATGAATGGTACAATTAATTTGGATCTATTTAGATAGGCTGCTTTTATTATCACCTTGATTATTTTGAATAAGTTACCAAATTAATAAATATCAGTTTGCAGATCCCAACTACATGTCATGCTCAAAGTCCTCATAACCGTTATAACACAAACGATCTGTAAATTTAAAGTTTCATTTATGTTAATTTTTGAGATTTAATTATGACTTAATTTTTAATTTATCTATTTCCAATTTATTTACTCCAAAGTCTAGGATTTTTGGCAATTCGATCTAATCCTTCTTTTTCTGATGCAATAAGTTGAACTGTAATATCATCAAAATATCTATCAAGAACACTTTCTCTTTCCATGGCTAGTGGAGGCGAACAATAATCTTCTTCTATCCATAAAGCATATCCATCTTTGGGATCAATTTTTGCATTATCTAAGCCATATTGTAGTGTTTTTCCAAATGGTCTAAGTCTTAATATTTCACCAGAATTCAATTCTTTCCTAAGACTCGACAGGTCATTTTTTGGTCTTGCTCTGACTATATATAATGCCATTATTGTTTTACTTACATGTAAGTAAAAACATATCTTTTATAAATATCTCTAAAGATGAACTATAAAATTGTGTCAACGTATATTGATTGTTATAATTAAGACCTTTTATCTAGAATAAATAAAAAGCAATATTAGAATGAAATTTAATGAATATTGTTAGAAAATTGTATTTGTTATGATTTTGACCTTAATTTTTTATGTTCAAACATATTCTGTTTATGGAATTGAAAAAGAAATTCAAAGTAATAATAAAGAACAAGTTCAAATTCTTCAAAGCTCATTCTTGAATGTAACTGCAGAATGACTACCATGTTTATTAGATACAATTGCTTAAATTTCATAATGAATGAAAAAGGCAACCCTTCCTTTCAGTTTTCATTTTATTTGGTAACAATATTTCTTACAATTCTTGTTGTAACTGTAATAATTTTTAGCTCATTAACATTAAACATGAATCATATCACAATAGCACAGCAACCATCACCACCTTTTAATAAAGATTTATCTTTTGATATTGATAATGTGACCTTTTCGCATCATATGGCATCTGTGAATGGTATTCAATTACACTATGTAATGGGGGGTCAAGGATACCCTATAGTCTTGTTACATGGTTGGCCAGAAACATGGTATGAATGGAGGCATATTATACCATCTTTAGCTAAGAACTATACTGTTATTGCACCTGATCTGCGAGGCCTTGGAGACTCTTCAAAACCATTAACTGGTTATGATGGTAAAACCGTAGCTGAAGATATACATCAACTAGTTACTCAGTTAGGATTTAAAACAATTTTCCTTGTTGGTCACGATATCGGAACACAGGTAGCCTACTCTTATGCAGCTGCACATCCTACTGAAGTAAAGAAGTTAGTCGTAATGGATTTGACGATTCCTGGGTTCGAACCTGCTGGAATGATGCCAATATGGTGGCGCTCGTTCCATGAAACACCTGATGTACCTGAAGCCCTTGTACAAGGAAAAGAGATGATGTATTTATCATGGTTCTATCGTAACCTTGCGTATAATCCATCTGCAATAACTCAAACAGATATCAACGAATTTGTTAGTCATTATTCTTCTCCAGGCGGAATGCATGCCGGATTTGAGTATTATCGAGCTTTCCCACAGGATGCGATTCAAAATATGAATTATTCAAAGACCAAACTTACAATGCCAGTGCTGGCGCTAGGAGCAGGATACATTCCAACATTTGGAGGTAATATTACTATGCCTACTATAGTGTATGGGATGCAGATATTGGCTCAGAATGCTACGGGCATTATAGTTCCAAATTCAGGTCATTGGATTCCAGAAGAGCGGCCAGATTTTGTACTATACCAATTATCCAAATTCTTTGATTGAAATAATACATAAAATAAATCCTTTAAAAATAGTAATAATGACAATGGATTAATGTTGAAGTGAGATTTGTTGACACATGTTAGAATCATAATTATTTACCATTCAGTAATCTTGACTGAAAATCTTAACTTTTTGTTCTTTTAATAATTCGTTTATGTTCCTTATACACACTATTTGTATCTTAATGGTTTATATGGTAACAAGAATCTGGTAATGAGATTGTAAAATTAAAAGTTAAAATACTATGTTTTTTACATATAGTCAATGAAAATACATAGGAATCCCCCTTTGTTACTATTATTGTTATTTTCATCGACTTCAATTCTTATTACTAATATATCATTATTTACATCTGTTTATGCACAAGAAAATCAAACAGAAACAAAAAATCAAATACCTGAGGCAGCAAAAGGTCCTGCTATTCCTTCGAAAGGATATCTAGTTGAAGAAATCCGTGATGGCCTATTTTGGGTAACAGAAGGTGCTTATAATACAATATTTCTAGTAACAGACGAAGGTGTTGTAGCAGTTGATGCTCCTCCTACCATTGGTAAAAATTATCTTAAAGCTATATCAGAGGTTACTGACAAACCTATTACCCATGTAATTTACAGTCATGCCCATATAGACCATATTGGTGCTGCAGGAATGTTTCCAAAAAATGCTATTATTATAGCTCAGGAGGATACTGCTGCGGAATTACAAAGAGCTAAAACGGTGGCCACAAATGCTTCTATGGTTCCGCCAATACCTACTAAAACCTTCTCAAATAATTATACTTTGCAGATTGGAAACCAAACCCTTCAACTAGACTATTATGGCGATAATCATGACCCGGGTAACATATTCATCTATGCTCCAAAACAAAAGGTGCTTATGCTAGTTGATATAATATTTCCAGGCTGGGTACCATTTCCATATCTTGCAGTATCTAAAGATATAGCCGGTTATATCAAAGCACATGACATAGTCCTTAACAATTATGATTTTGATACGTTTGTTGGGGGACATCTTACTAGACTTGGAACAATTAACGATGTAATAGTACAAAAAGAATTTATCTCTGACTTGGAAAAGGTAGCTGGAAAATCTAACAATGAAATCCTTTTTAGTGATATTGCAAAACAAGTAGGAATTTTTGATAATCCTTGGTTAATTTTCTCCAAATATATTGATGCTGTCAACGAAAAATGTGTACAAGATATGTTGCCAAAATGGGAAAATAAACTAGGTGGTGCTCGAGATGTAATGTCGACTCTTTGCTTCGCTATGTCTCAGGCTGGAAGGATAGATCCTACTGCACAGGCATTGTTGCAAAATAGTACGTTTGTGTACAAATAACATATCTCTTTTTTATTTTATCTTCATATTCTTTAACAATATCATAAAATATATTGCGATGTTCAATTCCTGACTATATGAGAAATAATAGTTCTTAGAATACCATCAAGTTGGATAATAATATGATGCTATATTTTATTTAGTATCATAATGTTTCAAACCAATAAGATTTGAAATTTTTTTTATATAAAATAATTGTTGTTATAAAAAGAATAATTGTCTCCATTAGGAGAGCAATCAACAAATTCATATTGGGCAAAAAGTTAGGAAAAAGTAACATTTCTCTCATGATGGTTAATCCTTGAGTTAATGGAAGAACATAAGCGATATTATCAAAAGGTGGTGGAAAAAGTTCTACAGGAAAGAAGACGCCAGCAGATAATCCAAATATGGTAGTTGTTATAAATCCTATACTTTTCATATCTTTTATATGTATATGAGAAATAACAATAATACTTGCTATTTCAAAATGAATAATTATTATCAACAAAAATACTAGAGAAGCAATTAGAATTTGATTAAAGAAAACAGAAAAATCATAGAGCAAAACTGCAGTTAGTAATATAGCTGTACCGATAATCAATGCAATAAAAAATGTGGCAACAAAACTTGACCATATTAATATCTTTTCTCCTCCTGGTGAGGTGATTATACTTCTTATTGCAGACACATCTTCTTTTATTGAACTTGGAAATTTCCCTAAAATAAAACTTACTATCCTCCATAAGAATATTCCCAATACTAGAAAATCAATGTATCTTACTTGATTATTGTATATACTTAATGTTATTTGTTCCTCTCTTAAATATAAAAAAATACTTAACCATAATATAGGCTGTATTATAGTAGTAAAAGTACTTAGAGTAAATGAAAGATTATTTTTTATCTTTTTGATGGTAAGTAATATAAATGCATTAATGACCATTAATTATTTCCCCAATTAATTTATCAAGATTTGGTTCTTTACTAATGATTTTCTTTATCTTTAATCCTCTATTACCTAGTGAGTTGATTATGGAAGATAAATCACCATCCCCTTCTTTCAAATAAACATGAACTGCTTTTTGACTTACATATGTATTTTCAATTTCAGGCAATGTTTGTAGGATATCATTTGCCAACAATCTATCAGATGTTTTTAGAATAAATGCATTTTTGAATTCTTTTGTGTTCTTAATCAAATGTTCAATTGGCTGGTTATATATAATTTTTCCATCTTTCATGATAATTATATCGTCAATTAAATTAGAATATAGCGAGGCATGATGAGAAACAATTATGATTGATTTTCCTTCTTCTTTATACTTATAAAGAATTTTTACTAGTGTTTTTTTTGATTTATTATCCAAGAAAGTTGATGGTTCATCCAATAAAAGAATTTCACAATTATTTATTAATGCTCTACAAAGATCAGCCTTACGTTTGGTTCCTTGAGACAGATTACTAACAAATTTATTTTTATCGTAAATAATTCCAAAACTATGTAAGATGTCATTTATTTTGATATCCGTCTCCTTTAAAGTCTGTCCTCTAAGAAACGAAAAAAAGCGTAAATTATTGATAACTGACATATTTGAAAATAAAGAAGTTTCATTCCAGACACAGCTTATATAAGGCCTAATTTTTTTGAAATTTGAATTTAAATTGTATCCTAATATGGATATATTTCCCTCAGAAGTAGATATAATACCTGATATAATATTTATTAGAGTTGATTTACCTCCTCCTGACGGTCCAGATATTAGTGTTACTTTTCCTTTCAGAAATTTATAGTTTATATTCTTTAGCACCCAACGGTTATGATATTTTTTTCCTATATTGTTACATTCTATGACTGGATATATGGATTAGATTTGTAAAACATGTCTATAAATTCATTCAGTTTGGTTGTTGATATAATTGATCAGGTCTGTGGTTATGTTGGTTTCTTTTAGAAGCGCCTTGCGGCGTTTGTTGAAGCGCCTTGCGGCGTTTGTAAACCCCAGTAACCTGATATATTATATCGCGATATCATATGTTTGCATATGATATTTATTGTTTAAAAGAAGAAGTATATGAATATTTATTAAATTATTTCAAACAAATATAAATATGAAAATGAATTTTATGTACAGTAAATAGTGGCATAACATTAACTCATATCGAGAGTTTCCATAGTCAATTTTAAGTAATATCTAAATATCTTCACTTTTTTGCAATTATTAGTAATGTATTATTTAACAGTATTCTCATTTTTAATGATAATACTATTATCTTTTTCTTCAGTTCTCTTTTCTTATTCCTTGACTCAACCAATAAAAGCAGCAATTATAACATTTGATGATGGAATGTTAAGTCAATATACTTATGCAAAAACAATTTTAGATAAATACATTTTTAAGGCAACATTCTACATAATTTGTAATTCTGTAGATAAAGAAAATAGAATGAATTGGAATAATATCCAAATACTTGAAGAGGAAGGACATGAAATTGGTTCTCATTCAATGAATCATAAAAGACTTAGCAAATTATCAGAAGAAGAAATGAAATATGAAATCATCCAATCCAAAAGATGCTTACAAGAAAATGGATTTAATGTAACAAGTTTCTCATTTCCATATAATGATGGCGATAATAACAAAAACATATTAAAAATTATTGCTGACAATTACTATATTGCTCGAACTGCTTCTGAACCACTTATGTTATTTCAATGCAGAAGTGAGAATGTAGAAGAAGAAGATGATGATGATAAATATGAAAATCAATGTCATCACCAGTATTCAACTGAAAATAATGAAAATGAATTACAATCAGATTTCAAAAGATATACATTAACTGGGCTCAGTCATGAAGCATATAAAAAATCAGGAGGATACACTGATGAGGAAATGTTTGAGCAATTTATAGAAATAGTAGAAGGCCAAACCAAATACAATACTGAAAATTCAATTAATGCAATTCCCATACTCATTTATCATAGTGTAGATTATAGCGGAGATGATTATAGTATAAATCCAGATTTATTTGAAAAAGAAATGGAATATTTATTTGAAAATGGATATAAAATTTTTCAGATGAAAGACATAGTATATAATAATGAAGAAGAATTACATATCAAAGGACACTAAGTTCTTTTCTTTAAAGAGGTAATGACTTAAGTTGTATTTGATAACAATAACTTTAATATTATGTTACTTAATCCTGTTATAATGAGAAATCGAAGCCCTCACAACCCTTACTACTATACTCAATGCTTTCAATAATAGTCTCTTTCTATAAAAGATAGTATATACCAACTGCTAAGTTATCAAGTCATAGATAGAATTATATTGAATTGTTCTTAAAATTCTCAAGATTAAATAATGTTAAAGATTTTAAGTTTTTTATTTGGTATTATTATTATCAGTATTATTTTATTTTCCGCAAACTCACCTTTTATCTCTATTTATGCTCAAGATAATCAATACTATTATAATACTACCAACGAAAATAACTCCTCACTTTTAAATGAACTCGAAAGTATAAAAAATATACTTGAGAGCAAGGTAACTAAATTAGCGACGGCTTTACAAATTGCTAGTAATTTACAGCAAATTTTACAACCTCCTGATATAAATTTGATAGATTCAAAAATTAATGGTATACCAGAAGATGCAGATATTGAGAAAAGAAAAATTGCTAAAACACTATTGGATCAATTTGAATTTTCATCAATTGATTTTTTATTAAATAATGGAGATGTATATTTTGATGAACCATTTGAAGATCAATTAAATCGAACTGTAACCAATCTTTCATTTAGAGATTACTATCAAGCAGTAGAACAGACTAAAAAAACTTACTTAAGCGATGCAATTATCTCTAAAACAACAGGAAGAAATCTGGCAGTAATTGCAACTCCAGTATTCAACCATCAAAATGAATCGATAGGAATACTGTTAGGAACAATTAATTTTAACAACTATGACAAATTTCTGCAGTCACTTAATTTACAAAATAATAGCAGATTGGTATTAATTGACAAGACTGGAGTAAAGATTGGTGATTCTAATAAAAATGAGACTTCAATTTCAAAAGAATCTTTTGAGAAAAAACAGTTTTCAAATCTTACCTCATTTAAGCTAGCGTTGGAAGGTAAGTCAGGAAGTATTGTAGAAAAATTTAATGGAATAAAAAGTCAAATCACTTTTCTTCCATACGATCTTTTTCAAAATAAAAGAATTTTACTACTCATTCAAGATTGTAACAGGGATGTAAATAATTCGAATCTATGCATAGATAATAATAATAATAATAATAAAGAACTTCACTTGTTTAACGAGAACGTTTTAACTAGATTGGGTAGTTTTTTTTAAGGTAACTTTTATTTCTTATTTCTTTTTTTTATTGCTCTATATTAAACTCTCCAGTATAGCTATTACTCTTAGTTAAAATATAATGACTTTATCTCAACGTTCAAAATTATTTTCATTATAATATTCTTTTAAATTTTAGATACTTTCACTACTGATAAATCTTTAATTTCATATTAAGAATAATTTTCTGGATAAACCTAAGTTTAAAAATGCATTTTTTGAACTACAAGAATGCGTCAAAATCAATTAGTTGATTATACTCATCAAAATTGATGTGGTAAATTATAAACTAGATTTTAAATAATAGTCTTTTTTAATATATCTAAAATGTTTCTAACTTACCAGTTAATTAGCAAGAAACTTATAATCATACCATTTGTTTTTGGTATAATTCTTTGTACCTGGATCCCCTTAGTACCCGATTCAAGTTCAACAATATCATCTTCTTCTTCTTCAAGACCAATATCTTTAACAAATAATACAAATACTTCTGATAATACAACAGCAACAGTAGGAACAGCAACACCTATACAACATTTGATCATTATCTTTCAAGAAAATGTATCCTTCGATCATTACTTTGGGTCATATCCTTATGCTGAAAATCTTGATCGCGAAGTTCCATTTTATGCTTCTGCTAATACACCTTCAATAGATGGTTTGACAAAATCACTTTTATATAATAATACGAATTTGAACGATCCTTTTAGAATGAGTAAAGATGATGCAAAAATAGTTGCATCATGTGATAATAATCATGACTATACTGCTATACAAAAGTCTTATAATGGAGGTTTTATGAACAAATTTGTTGAATCTAATGGAATAGTAAGAGAAGGTTGTAA
The DNA here is from genome assembly GCA_036520175.1 of Nitrososphaeraceae archaeon. Lineage (GTDB taxonomy): Archaea > Thermoproteota > Nitrososphaeria > Nitrososphaerales > Nitrososphaeraceae > TH1177. The sequence continues at coordinate 32,054 of DATDKD010000042.1, read as the reverse complement.
TCCTGGGCAAGTAATGGGTTATTTTGATGGTAATACAGTAACTGCATTATGGAATTATGCTCAACATTTTGCAATTAATGATAATTTTCATAGTACCATTACTGGTCCTTCCTTACCTGGACATATTAATCTTATTTCAGGTCAAACACATGGAGCAATACCTCCTAATATTGAAAATGAAGTATCTAATGGAACTTTGATAGGCGATGATGATACTTTATTTGATGACTGTTCTAATGGAACTAAACTTTATATGACTGGAAAGAATATAGGTGATCTTTTAAATAATAAAGAAATAACATGGGGTTGGTTTTCAGGTGGATTCAAACCAACATCTACGACAGATGATGGAAAAGCAGTATGTGGATCTTATCATGTAAATATCATAGGCAATAATATTACGGATTATGTTGTACATCATGAACCATTCCAATACTACAAATCAACTGCAAATCCTAGTCATCTTCCTCCAACATCTACAAGTATGATAGGTAAAACTGACCAGGCTAATCATCAATATGATCTTTCTGACTTCTGGGCTGCAATTGAATCGAACAATATCCCTGCAGTAAGTTTCTTGAAAGCACCTTATTATCAAACAGGACATGCAAAAGCATCGGATCCAATTAATGAACAGACATTTTTAGTAAATGCAATCAACAAATTACAAAATATCTCTAAATGGAATAATACTGCAATTATAATTGCTTATGATGACACTGGTGGATGGTATGATCATGTTATGCCACCGATAGTGATGCAATCTAATGATCCAGAATATGACTCTATAGATGGTCCTGATGGTCTCTGTGGTCTTAATGGTAAAGATAGTAAGTATCAGGATCGTTGTGGCTATGGTGGAAGACTACCTATTGTTATTATATCTCCATGGGCGAAAGTAAATTATGTTGACCACCAATTAACAGATCAAACATCAATTTTACATTTCATAGAACATAATTGGAGCCTTGGACGTATTGGAGACTATTCATTTGATGAAAAAGCAGGATCAGTTTTGAATATGTTTAATTTTACAAAAGGACATTATGCGGAAAAATTATTTTTAAATTCAAATAATGGTACAATTGTAGAAAACTCTTCAAAGTAACTAAATTTTATTGATCATACCTTTTTTTCATTTCTTTATAGAACTACAAATCTGTGCCAAAATCAGTTCATACACCTCAGAGTTCTTTGGCTATAATTATTTTTTAATATTCTTAGAACAAATAACGCTATTTTAAAACAATCTGTATTTTGATATAAAAATAAGTCTAAAATGAAAGTTTTAGATTATTGTTGTATATTCTCCATTATTTTACTAGCATCTTCATAGGTAAAGGCTTTTAAAGTTACAGTACGTGCATTACCTTGACTTCCAATAGATAATAGACAAGACATCAATGCTTCATCATTAGCAGCCTCTACTATTGATACTCCATCATATTTCCCAAAAGTATAATATGTTTCTATTAGTTTACCCCCAACATTTTCTAATTTGGATTTAAATATATTAACTCGTTTTGGAGATTCTCTTACATTTTTTATTCCCTGATCGGTATAACTCCAGAGAATTATATAGAAAGACATGAAATGTGGATAAATAACTATAAAATATAACCTTATCGATTAAGTATATCTAACAATTTCAATAATATAACAATAATAATAAATTATTGAATTATATATCGCGTATCCAATATTTATCATATGGGTAAATTCGATGATGATGAATGTTGTGATATGAGAGGATTATTGGGATTTCTGATACTATTCTTACTTTCAAAAAAATCAATGCATGGTCAAGAAATAGCTAATGAAATAGCAAAAAGAAAAGGTGAAAAACCAAGTCCAGGAACAATTTATCCAGCTCTTGGAGGTCTCAAACATTCTGGTTTTCTAGATGAACAAAAAGAAGGTAAAACTATAATATATAATCTTACACCAAAAGGAAAAAAAGCCCTTCAAATAGCAAAAAGAAAATTTTCAAGAACTTTTTCAGAAGTCTTGGAAAGTTAAGGATAGCATGATCTCATACCTCTAATACTTTTTATAAATGTAAAACTGTATCATTTTTATCACAATTACTATCGAAGTTTGCTATTAGTTATATTTCAAATTTAGTATAATCTCTTTAAATTAAGTAGATAGATATTATTTCAAATATACATTAAAATTAAAACTTATTATGTCATTCTATTAGATATCAGACTAGAAGAAACTCATTTCTACTTTTATTTAGAAATTTATACCTTAAACAAATAAGATAAAGAGATTTTGAAATTTTTTAAAAAAATGAATTTGTTATTTTAATTTTCTATTTCCATTCAATTAATAATTAACTTTTTTATAACTCATTCTCTTCTTTAAGATGAATAAATTAACCATTAATCCTATCGATAATATTCCAGCAGTCAAAAATATCATATTAAATGACTCCTTTGATGGAAATAAACCATCAATACCTTCTATAATAGATTGATTCATTTGAATATAGATTCCTGATAATGCTGGGCCTATTGCCATACCTAAGAAAAATAATAAAGCTCCTACTCCTACTGATATACCTGTATATTCTTTTGGTGAAGAAGATACCAAAATATTCCATCCAACAATATTAGTTAATGATAAACCTACAGCCATTAGTGCCAGATTAGCAGACACTTCCATTTCTGTAGAATGAAAAATAAATAGACTAGATGTGCCGATTATCACAAAAATGCCTCCTATTATTGCAGGTTTTATATTTCCAAATCTATGGATAATAAATGAGCTTATTGTAGCAAATACTAAGAAGGTTATCATAAACGGCAATTGTACATTTCCTGCAGCTATGGCATCACCGCCAAACCCTATTGGTTGAGGTGTTCTTACTAATTGTACTATTGTTGGATATATCAAAAACATTGTAATTCCTGTAAGAATCAATAGAATATAGGAAGGAAGAATTATTTTATGTTTAATCATTGTCAAATCAATTAACGGAAATTTTGTCTTTTTCTCTATTGCAATAAATATTCCCAAAGATAAAGAGGATATACCAAAAGATGATAGAACTAATGCAGAATTTGAGATACCTCCTGTTTCCAATAAAGTCAATCCTATCAAGAATGTTGTAATCGTTATAGAAAGAAATATGCCTCCTTTTATGTCTACTTTGTTATTTTTCTGTTCTTTATCTATAGTATCGATGCTTTTTACTGATTGTTGTGGTGATTTTCTTGAAGGAACGAACGTTGCTATTATTGTTGTTACTATTGCTGCTACAGGTGCTATCAAAAAGAATGTAGCATGCCAACCAAAAGATTGTATAATGCTAGCACCAAATAATAAACCTAAGACTGAACCAGCTGAATATGCTGAACTAAATACTCCTATTGCAATTGAAAGTTTTTCTACAGGAAAGACATCTCGTAAGATACTGAATGCTACAGGAACAGCTGCTAACCCAACACCTTGAACAATTCTCGAAATTAGCAGCGTTGAAATACTATTTGTAAATCCTCCTGCAATAATACCCACAGTATAAAGTATAAGTAGTGCCAATAGAACTTTCTTTTTTCCATATATGTCTGATAATCTTCCACTTATAGGAGTCATCACTGCGGCAACTATTAAATATGCACTAAATACCCATATTGCTGTATTATAAGGTATATTAAAATCCTTCATTATCTCAGGTATTGCTGGAAGTAACATTGTTTCTGAAAACATTACTGCTAAAAGAGTACTACTAAGAATAGCTAAAATGAACCAAGATGATGTTTTATTTTTAGTCTGGGATAATTGTACAGATTTGGAAGCAATAAAACTATTTAATTTAAGTTTCATATTTTTATGTTCATCTATCATATTGGATATACGATATATTATAAGAATATTTATATGTATCGGTCATCCAATATTAATATCGTTATGGACTTGATATAGATAATATTTTTGTAGCTAAGAATTATATAATTTGTAAACCTACATATTTGATTCACATTGATTTTGTACCATATAGAGTACCTTGTGTTATCAACTATCGTTAGGTAAGTATATAAATTAGTAAGTAAAACTCTAGTTAGTTAGTGAAAGCCCGGTAAGTTGAGTGAACAACAAAACTACTAGATATGAACTACAATAATAAGATAACCTAGTCAAATCTATAATATTAAAAAAAGTTATTTGAAAAACTCTAGTATCTGTTTTATTAGATAATTTGGTCTTTCTTCTGCAATAAAATGTCCAGTATTTGGTAACGTTATTCCTGTAACATTATTTGCAACTTTTTGAAATGAGGTAGTAGTCAAATTGCCTACACCTGCTTCTCCACCTATTGTCAATATTGGCATATCTAGTTTTTGTTTAGCATATTCTTTATTTTGTTCTGCATCTTCAAAGATTGCTCTATAGTATTCAAAACCAGCCCGCATTGCACCTGGTTTCGAATATTGTTTAATGTACTCTTCTCTAGCTTCTGATGTTATTGCAGATTGATTATAAGAGTAATGATCATAAAACCAATTAAGATATAGGTCTTCTTTTCCTTCAATCAACTTCTCGGGTAGATCTCTCACTGCATGAAATGAAAGATGCCATATTCCATTTGGTGAAAACTTTGCTGCTTCTTCAACTCCAAATCCAGGTAATGGAACATCTATTATAATCATTTTTTGTATATCTTCGGGATGTACAGCTGCATAAGAATATGCAACTGGTCCTCCCCAGTCATGAGCTACAAGATAGATTTTACTATATCCTAGTTTCTTTACTAATTGATAGATATCTTCTGCAACAGTTTTCTTGTCATATCCCGTTTGTGGCTTTTCTGAATCTCCTAGACCTCTCATATCTAGGGCTATTATTGTATAGTTGTTAGCTATTAAAGATGGTATAATATTTCTCCATTCATACCAAGTTTCTGGCCACCCATGTAAAAGTAGAATTGGGTCTCCATGCCCTCCTATTACATAGTGTAAAGTTATATTATTTACAAAATCCTTTTTATGAACTAATGTATTATTATTAAAATATTTATCAATAATGTTGGGACTAATATCTTTTTGATGATGTTTCATTGCTACATTATTATTTATTTCATCAGACTGTCCCAATATGTTAGGGATAGAAATAGTTCCTATTAGAAATACAACACATATTATTATATAGGACATCTCTTATACATCAACACCATTATTTTTTGTTATATTCATCATGACGACGAACCCATGCCATAGGAAAATCATATCCATCCTCGTCCCGTCCCTTTGGAACTAGATCAAGATAGTTGTATGTATTATTCAATATATCTATTCCACGTGCATAAGCAGAATATGTATAAAATATTTTATCTGATAGATCTTTATAAAAGACACTTATTCCTTCACGCTCGGAAGTGCGTGGATCTTGTGAAATGAAGTTGTAGAAGGCTTTTTTCTTGGCTAACTCTTCTTGTGTGAACGACACATGGTAGTCAAAGTTGAAATCAGTATCATAAGAAGAAACCCACTTAAAATCCCAACCCATCCTCTTCTTGTATGCAGCTATCTTACTATAAGGTGCTTTAGAAATTGCTATCAAGGTAACATCTCTTTGGTTCAGATGTACAATTATGTCATTAAAATTGTCAGCCCAAAAAGAACAAGATGGACATCCTACAGCCCAGTTAGGATCATACATAAAGTGATATACTATTAGCTGGCTTCGTCCATCAAAAAGTTCTGACAATGTTTGTTTTCCATTTGGTCCATCAAAGACATATTTTTTATCAACTGCAATCCAAGGCAGATCTCGTCGTTGTTGACTAAGTTGGTCACGTAATGCGGTAAATTCTTTTTCTTTTTTTAGTAAAACTTTACGAGCTGCTATCCATCCATTTTTTGAAACAATTTTATGATTGTCCAAGTTTATCATTTACCTACTATCTTCTTTGGTTACATAGTTTTGAAGTCTTCTGATAAACCAGGACCATCCCTCAGTATGACTATTGTATTCTTTTTTATCTTTATCCGTAAACCCAGTGTGAGTTAAAATTAACTTAGTTTTATTTTCATCTAATTGTTCTAATTGCCAAGATACTATAGTTTCTGGAAAATCTGGAATATCTTTATGTTTCCAGGTATAGGAAAGTTCTTTATTTGGAACAATTTTCATTATTTTTCCAACTACATGATGGTCTTTATCTAATTTATGTAAATGTTTATCCAACTTATCTGATTTGTCTTTTAAGAAAGTAAATTGTACATCTCCACCTTCTTTTGCTTCCAATATGGTCACATCTGGAAACCATTGTGTTAGTTGATCTGCATCAGTGATAGCTCTAAATACCTTCTCGATAGATGCGTCTATGATTATTTCTTGTTTTATAGTGAGATCATTCATTTTTTTGTTCATTCTCTAGTAATTCCTTCAAACTCCTCAAATTATATCCCCACATACTAGCAAAAAATTTCATCATTTCATATGTCTTTTCTGGGTTAAGTGAATAAATTCTATTTTTACCAATCTTTTTTTCTCTAATCAAATCAGAATTTTTGAGAATTCGTAAATGAGAAGATACCGCAGGCTGAGAGAATTTAAAATGCTGTGCTATTTCAGTAGGAGTCATTTCTTTTTTCTTTAGTAAAAGCAATATCTGACGCCTGTTATCATCAGAGATTGCCTTCCACGATGATTCCATTTAAATATTTATTTAATTAATTAATTATTTAAATGTTTATATCTGTTGATGATAAAGGTACTAGTATCGTTGATTAAAGCAACTGTTTACAAACTTTAAAATATTTACGATATTATATTCATTGATACTAGTTGTAGTTCATTTGATAAAATACTGTGATGTTAATATAGAACTACACAATTGTGTCTAAACAGGTGACTATCCTCCAGAATACTCGTGATAAATTTATCTACTAATTTTAATGACAATTCATTTTTTAAATTTATTTTAATATACTATTTTAGTATGAGAAATCATAGTAAAATATGTCTACTACTATTTATAAATATACTAATCAACCGATAAGTTTACAGAATTCCATATATTATCTATTTTTATATTTAATTGAATCACAAGATATGGTTAATTTTAGTATTCAAAATGCATTAATCATAATAAATAAGTTTTAGTAACAAAAGAAGAAAAGAATAAGAAGAAAGCCATAACCCACCATCTTTCTCTGGTGGGGAGAGATAGAAGGGCCATGGCTTAGGAAGATACAATCTTATAATAATTTACTTGCATATAAGATTGTAAATATATTAATCGAGGTTATAGTATTTAATATTTTGAGACAATTTAATTGCCATAGCCCTTTTCCAACTTGGAGCAAACAGAAATACAGGCTATGGTTAGGTAAAGTTTCTCTCTTGTCTTGTCAACTATTTATACTCACTATAATATTTAATAATTTGAGATAAATTAATTATAGCCATAGTCTGAACTGATAGGAGATCCTGCTGATGATTCAGACTATGACGATTTGCCTATCTATCTATCTATTTGTCTGTCTGGCTGAGACAAGATTGGATAGAGTATATTGTAATGATGATACATTAAAAAAATATGAGGGTTGGATAGTAATCTAACTTTATTCACACTCTAAATCACATTTAACAACCCTTTTAAAATACTTTCACGTTGATGTTATTAGCACTCTCAAAAGAGAAAGAAATGAAAATCTTTGATAAATACATAAATCGAAATAGAAAGGATAAATCAGTTTTCCTTCTACTATTTATTGTTGTTTTTACTATTGTCATATGGATTCTTGTTATAAATAACTTGTTTAATCCTCTTTTGGCTATGATATTAATGATTTTAATGATTGTGATTATACGTCTGGATATAAAGAACAAAGAAAAAGAAGAAAAGGAGAAAATGAAATGAGTTATAATAATAATGTTACATACTGACTATTGGATGAAAGGGGTTTGAACACTTCATGTTGTAGGGTTCAATAAAGTTCGATAAAAACTTTAACAGTAATGTAAATTTTATTTATCGCGATGTTACAATCTTTATTTTTAAAATATTATTCCTATGTTGAGTTGAATAACGAAGTGCTCCTATCAATAAATAATTTGTTGCATAGCATGAAGTAATGGCATCATCAAAACAACAAAAAAAAGATAACACTGGTAATGATGAAGGAAAGAAATACAATTGTCAATGTGGAGAATCTTTTAGTTCAGTAGAAGAATTGAACGATCACAATCACAAAGCACATTAATTAATAAATTAATTAATTAAAGTTCCACTAAACATTTATTTTTCTTAGAGTATTTAGAACGAAGCAAAAGAAGACAACAATTAAATTTTATTTCTTATTATTTCAATATCCTTTATTAGAATATAATGAGAGTTTATTTGTAGTTGATCTTCTTTTGTTTCTAAGTGGATATTTACAACATGGACATCTATTTCCATCACATTTTAGATAAATAGCACATTCACTACATCGTTTAAAATTTTGAGCATATAAAGAGTATTTTCCTCCCTTTTTATTCTCCAATCTATTACAATGTCCTTTGCAATTCAAGCTTATTAAACATATAATTTTTTCAACTTATTTAAAAATCAGTAAACAAGGTTAACAATCAATCAATTATGTAAGTTGAATTGCCATAGCCTGAACTCAATTAATCAACCTAGGTTTATGGATAGAATATTATCCAGACTATGACAAAGACTTGGTATTATTTGGTTTGTTTGGCTATAGAGTTCTTTGGAGAGTGTAACAAAAATGATTGATGCAAAGATATTTATAAATTTGTTAGATTCTCAATACAGGTTTTGAAATTAACATATTTTAATTAATACTTATAATAAGTGTCTGTTAATAGTATAAAAAATAAAAATGAGATGAAGGTTTAAGGTCTATCTTTATGGCGGATAATCAATTGCTATTAGATCTTTCTTTTTATCAATTATTCAGCTTTAGAGTGGCCACAACTCCTGCATGGTCCGATGGCCAAAGGCCAGATAATGTTCGATCATTTTGGGAATTCCCAACCAGTTCTATATCTTTTACCTTAAAATCACCACGGAACAATACTAAATCTAATCTTTCATCTAATGAAGAAACCTGGTTTAGCAAATTTTCAGCTTGGCAACAAGTAAAACCATTGCCTTTTCCCCTTATATTCCAGGCATCAATAAAACCAGCATCTATTATTTTTGAGTATGTTGGCGTCCCAGTTCCATCAGCCTTCGAATTAAAATCACCTATGAAGACAACAGGTAAATTTGTATTACCAGGCCCATTCAACAACTCATCTGCTTGTAATCCCTGAATAATCGGTGAGAGTCGGGGATGTAGCAGTGGTTCTAGATGAGTAGAGACTATACGGACTTTATCTCCTTTATCAAACGTTAGATCTACCGAAACCCATGCACGTGGTATACTAATAGAACCCAATGGAGTTGTTAATGTGAAATTAGCAGCAAACTGGGCTCCTTGGGTATTTGATAAAGTAAAATCTTTATTATCTGCTCCGGCCAATATTACCTCCCTGTCGGTGAGTCTTAAATCCACAAGGCTCCCAGAGATAAAACCTGGAACTTCAGAGTCAAAAGCTGTCTGAACTACAATAGGCTGATATTTTAATCCTCGAACGTTTAGTGCGTCAATGAGAATTTGGAGATAATCTAATGAAACGTTATTTGCAGGTGTTGTAGGACCGTCCGATGGACTCTGTGTTCTTAATAATGACACTTCTTGAAGACCTATCAGATCAGGCCGAGTTTGTTTGATCTCATTTGCAATGGAATTTGCCCTTTCTACAAAGTTGCTTGCTTGGATTTTATTATAAGCAGATCCTACAGCAGCAACAAATTCTTGAGGCGTAGTAGCAACAAATATTGGTGATAGGTCTGCACCTAGATAGATATTCCAGGTCATCAAATTAAGTGGTGGTGATGTGACACAAAATTTGGCAGAGCTTACAAAAAATCCTTTGAACTGACCTTTCTGACATTCATATTTAGTTACATCCATTGGATATTTCGATGAAGGTGGTTGTGGGGGAGTAATTGGTGACTGTGGATAATAATTATTGTAAGAATAGATATTGTCATTATTATTTTCTTTTCCATAGTTTATTGAAGACGAATAATAATCTGCATAGGTTTGTTCATTGTTAAAATAATAATTATTCTGTGCTAGAGCTCCTTGAAGAGCCATCATATTTGTAGCGCCAAAGATTGTAATAGCAAGTAAGAATAGTTCCATTATAGTGAACTTATGCATATAAAACTATTACAAAAAAATTATATATGAAATACTGTACATATTTTCTGTTCTTCTTAGGTAAATAATATCTTATAGATAATCCAAAAAATTAATATATATTATGTTACCGAACCCTGTTTTAATGAGGATTCTCAGCTAAACTTATTCAAAATATAATTTCTATTAATTGATACATCGATCAATTTGTTCCCTATTTAAACAACAAGATCTTCATATCTCTTAGTTGTATTCAATACCAGCTCGATATTCCTTCAAGACTCATTGAAGAGATATTTAAATAGTATACATATAATCAAAAAAACATTATTAAATATAAATACTAATAAAAATTGTAATGAAAATTCTTAATGCAAGTGAACCTGGGCTTGGATCATCAATGACTGAAGAGGAGGTAATAGATTTTCTTTCAAAGAGTAAGTTGTTTGCTAGATTAGGAACTATAGACGAGAAAGAAGACCCTAATATACATCCAGTATGGTATTATTTTGATAATGACAGAATCTACTTTGAAACAGGCAAGAATTCTAAGAAAGTTAGAAACATCAGAAAGAGAAATAATATTTATTTTTGTATAGATGAAACGAACCTACCATATAAAGGAGTTAGAGGAAAAGGTACAGCCGTTATTTCTGAAGATATTAGCCGAAATGTACCAATAGCAGAAAAGATAATGATCAAGTATACTGGAAGCCTTGACAATAATATGGCAAAGTTCCTCATGGATACTATAAAGCGAGGAGAATCAGTTATAATTGAAATAATTCCACACTTCTATGCTACATGGGATCACAGTAAGGGAACAATATAACAAAAATTCTTTTTCAGGTAAAGATATTCTTTATAGAAATAAGGCTTTTTTTCTAACTCTTATACTATAGTTATATACAAAATTGTTGAATGAATATAATAATAGGGATGAGTATAATTATAAGTTACCAACTAATATCGAGTTATTATCTTAATGTATCATAAATATGTATTGATATCTTTTCTAAATTTTCTTTTTCGGCTATGACAATTACAAGACATTTAACCAGCAATATTTATCGGTTTTTATTCATTATAAAATTTTTTATTATAAATCTCCTTTGCATCTCTTATAATATCCTCATGGATTTTTTTAGCAATAGAATGACACTTTGCTGCTATTTCTTTTCCATTACATATGAAAAATCCTTCACCAAACTGACTAATATCAATTCTACTATTTGAGGAAATTCCTGTTGGTACATTTATACAATTAACATTTATCAGAGTATCTGGATTAGTATCCAACTCTATTTTATATAGATCATTATCGATTTCTATGACAGGATAAAATTCTAATTTTTTAAAAGTTTCTGTATTTTTGATTAAATCTTGATTGAAATTAACCATTACTTTATAACTTTCAAGGTTTTCTTTAGCAGTCATTTTTAATTGTAGTTATTGAGATCTTCTTATTTATTAGGAGTTTAATCAAATTTTTTTGATAAGCCTATTGAAATTCGCTTTAACATATTTTACAAGTCTATTGTTGTAAGTCAATGGAACAAAAGTTACATCTATATAAAATAATAATTTTAGCTTATGAGTTATAATTTTTACTAATATCATCTTTATAAATTTGATTCTGCATTTGTATACATGATAAATAAGGGATCAGGATTGGAGAATACTCTAGAAGAAGAATTAAAAGATATTGATGAGAAAATGTCCCATTATGATGTAATGATAAAAAACCTAACAGAACAAAATAGAGCCTTGCAATATGAAATGCAACTATTGCACAAACAAAAGTGCGACTTGACCAATCAAGTAAAAGTATTAACTGAAGAAAATAAAGTATTGCAAAATGAAATTCCACAATTGCAGAACAAACAACTTGAGTTGACCAATCAATTAAAAGTTATTAAACAAATTACCGAGCCTTATTAAAAAACTAATTAGTAATATTTATTCATTTTTGACTGATCAGATAAATGGTCAATATATCATCTTTGCCTTGTCATTTTCTCTTAATAACTGGTTAATTATCTGTAGCCTTTGATTTTTATATTTCAAATTAATAATAACAATACTTCTGAACTACAAAATCGTGTCAAGAACAGTTCACACACCTCCGAACCCGCTAATCAATTGGGCTCATATACTACCAAGGGGGATATAATATTGGAGCTACTTGTCCAAAAGCCCATGAATCCGCTTCGTTTCATCTACTTATTTTTGGTAAACCAAAATCAAGATTTGTCCTTTCTAGCCGATACTAGAAAATATAGAGGAGTAGCTATAAACAGTACAAGGCTTACCTGGGTACTTACAAAAGATATGGCAACTGCGATCAAATAAATAGTAGGTCCTAAAAGAAATCTTTTTGACATTATTGTTATAAAGGTGGGATCAAGATTGCTATCTACTAAACGATGATCTTTTGTAGCATACCGCCATCGTATAAATTCCCAAAATCCAACTATGCTTATATTGACCCCATAGATAATTACCGAGATCTGCTGATCTCCATACTCTCCAATCAGAGATGTTGAAAATGGTACAAATGCTATAAACATTAGATAAAAGATAGTTATCCAGAGAAAGGTTCGATTTGCTCGTTTAATGTAGTGGAACTGATAATCATGGGCAATCCAAAAAAAACCTAAAATTATAAAACTTGTTCCATAACTTAGAATCACAGGCCATAACTTGATTAGTTGTTTTGGAAGCTCAATAGCCACCTCTGAATGAGATAGATGTGGTACAGCAATCTCCAGTACTAATATAGTCATGACTATAGCGAAAACTCCATCAGTAAGGGTTTCAATGCGAGATTTGCTTATATTATTTCCAACTTCTCCTAACAATCTTTTACATTCACCGGTAGATAGATTCTGGAGATTATAGATGTAAAATGTTTTGTTTGATCAGCCAAAATGGTTAGAAATAGCACTAGATAGGATTTTGAGTGTTGACGATCATGAACCTCTGACTAAAATCAACTCAGATAAGGTCAAAGACTTACGCTTGACTACTTAGATTTTTTCATTTAAGTCGAAATATTACTTTATTGTATGGTCATTTAACACTCAGCAGATCAAACTATTGATACATTTGCTTTAAATAAGAATAATCAAATATTAAAAGTAGAACTTATACAATACAAAAATGGCTACTAGAATGATCAAAGTATATTGTTGGATTATATTTACAAATACTTGGTCCCACTTTATAGAAGGATTCAAATCCCACTGACCTTTTTCATTTTTTATAGTCTATCAGAAATGGTTTTGGTGATATTCAAATAAGGTACTGAATTAATAAACACCAGTTTACCGATCCCAATTACAGCCCTCAGAACCCCTATAATATAATGACAATATTTGGTTTGTATATTTGACTAATATTTATATCATATATAATAAATTATAAAATAATCCATAAATACGTGTTTAGGCAGAATTTTGAGAAACGATTTTGTAGTCAAAAAAGTAAAGTTAACAGCCTATTCCAAAAGCCAGATGTAATCTGGTTCAGAGCCAGCCATACTCTTGGATAGACCGATACTATTATTTAGTAAAGATAATGATTCGCTATGAGTATTATTGAATAACATTAATCCATAAAAAACCCATTGATTATCGATCAATCTTCCTATGTCGGAAGATATCCAACTGATATCTTGTCCATCGGTAGTCTCAATCGTTCCATTTCCTCTCCCAAGAAGCAAATCATCAGATAAGTAAGTATTCAAAAATGTCTGGTAGTTAGTTACATTCCCTACATTATTTAGGAACCCTTCATCAAAATAATGTTGCTCTGTGATTCGATAAGGAGTCAAGGATATATTTTTGGAGCCTAAAAACTCACTTGTATCAGCATTATAAACAGCATCAGTGACGTTTAAAGACAACATATTTTTGTCTTTAATATTCAACTCAGGAATTGTGCTAATATATCTGAAACAGAATGAAGCAGAAATAGACTTACTACTGTTATAGTGGAGATAATCAAGTAGGACAGATGTAATGACAATCGGCAGATTTTCTTCAATATGTTATGTCAATAAAAAAATCTAGTAGATAAAGATTTTTTGTTTATTCTACCTTTATTAGATCTTTCTATTACATCTAATCTTTCGGATAGTGTAATTAATTTATTGACTATTCAAAGTTTTAAGGTAGAGAAGAAGCTTACAAGTTGAAAAAAACTACCTATCATCAAATCCAAATTATATAATTACTATAGCTATAAAGAATTAAAAAATTATTTTTTGAGAACAGCAGTTAGTGCTAGGCTGTTTCCTGAGTTAAAGTTAAGGGACTTAGTTGCAGTATTATATATTGCTAATCCGTTAATGTCATCTATTGTTTTTTTCTTTCCAGTTATGGGATCATTTCCAATCATTTTATCATCAAAATTTACAACATATAGACCACTATCTTTGCCAAGGCTTTGGATTTTTTGTTTCGTGACTATTATTCCATCATCCTCATTTCCTTTCTTATCTATTGATAAAACAATGAATTTAAGATTAGGATGAGTAGGAATGTTTAAAGTGGCACGTCCATCTCTTAATTCACATGGTTCAAAATCTGCTAAAACTATGACTCCTTTTCCAAGTATTTTTCCTTTTAATTGTATTGAATCAGATTGAGTAGGACACGAATTATCTCTCTTGTAGACTTTTTTGATTACTTTAACATCGTCATTATCATCATCATCGATATCTAATTTTATTTTATTCTTAAAGTAATTATTGGTTACTTGATATGATTGTTGAACTATATTTTGAATAGTATTTTGGTTAATGTTGTCTCCAATGGCTATTTGAGTTCCTATTTGTTGGATAGCTTGATTTACTTGATCTTTATTACCTGACCCATACAAGCCAGCAAGGTTACCTAATGATTTTGCGAGATCACTTTTTGGATTATTAGCTATTTGTGTAGATATTTGGTTAACAATTTGGTTGATATCATCATCATCATCATCATCATCTGTTGATGCTTGAGTTGCAATTTGCTTGATTACCTGTTGAACATCTGAAGACTCTTCACTTCCTTGATCCTCTGAAGATTTAGCAATCTGAGTAGCAGTTTTACTAATTTTTTGTTCAATATCCGAACTAAATGCTTCTTTTTGTTCTGTCTGTTGTCCTATATTCTCTTTTGTTATATCTTTATCTAATCCTATTTGTGAAGCTGCTTGTCTTAACTGCTCTGCTATATCATCAGTATCAACAGCTTGTTGTTGTTGTCCTTGTTGTTCTGTCTCTTGATTTACTTCATCAACAGTTTGCTGATCTCTTTTTTCTGATTCAAAGCTAAATTGACCAGTGTCTTGCTTTGCATCATCATTTCCTCCTTCAGTGTCTTGATCTTCAGTGTCTTCTAGTTCAAAGCTAAATTGACCAGTGTCTTCTTCATTTTCTTCTCCATTATCATTATCATTCTCTTCTTCAATACCAGCAAAGTCATCTCCTCCACCATCATCCTCAAAGTCATCTCCATCACCTTGGGCTTGAATTGGAGGAATTTCTAAAAGAATAGGGTTATTATTGTCGAAAGTAGAACTTTTCAAAGGAGAACCAGTAATCAAAATTATACTAAGAAAACTGATTAAACTTATTATTACTAATAAATCTGGTCTTTTCAAACTTAACTGTTGAATTATATAGAATTATCCAATAAAATAGTTTAAAAAAATTGTTTAGGTATAAAAATAAGAAATAAATTATGCAAAACTTTTATCATATATGAGTAGATAAATCTTATAAGGAGATAAATTTTATATGATTTATTTATACTTCTTTTATTTGTCATCGAATTTATAGTATTGTCCTTATTATCATTCTTAATAATTGTCTATACTTCCATAACTTGGACATTACTAACATCTATTGACAGTTTTCCAATTGTATAAACAAATACAATCAAAGATACAGCAGGATAAAAAAATTGTATTTTATTACGATTGACAAAACTTTATATTTATATTTATAATATATTTACTTCCAAAGAAAGCATATCTATAATTTAAAAATTCTGTGATGAGGATGATATTTTAAATCAAAGACGATTTGAAATCCACATACTCCAGTGATTAAAGAGGCTATTACAATTGGTATGCTATAATTATTTAATATAATGGGAATACTAATGATAACGATAGCTGAAACTATTCTGGAAATTGCAAACTTTCTTCTACGACTAAAATCATGAGTATCTCGATCTATAGAAATCAAATGTAATACACTCTGAGAAATTAATGATATAGCTACTGAACCACAAATTAGCCATAAATCAGAGTTAGCCAATACAGAATGTTGATCACTTGATAGTAAACGTCTAATGCCAACTCCTACAGCCGTTATTGCAACAACCAATGGAAAGTGTGTATATAACCAGATTAAGTATAAGGAAATTCTTCCCTTTTCTCGGAGAATTTGTATAGGTAATCCTCCGGTACTGTCAAAATATAACCACCAAAGGCTAAAAGATATACATAACCCCAAAGATGCCTCAATCACTGAATAAACATCCCAGACTTGTTCAGTCATCCCAGTAACTATACCGGCAATTGATTCTCCCAGTACAATAAGCGTAAACAAGCCCATGCGTTCTGGTAAATGAGATATGTGAGGTGCAAATTTTGAATGTAATTTCCCAGCAGTATTAGGAGTAGCAAAATCAATTGTTAATCCAATAACCCATAATGCCAAACGTATTTCTGTAACAGATACAAAAGCAGAAATTAACCAAATGATTGCTGCAATAGAGAAACCGATTATGTATCTTTTGACCAAAGGATTAACAGATTGCGGAGATTCAATAGTAGTCCTAAATACACGAACATATTCTATTACAAGAATCAAACGCATAAATGCGTAAGATAATGCAAAACCAGAAAAAGTGTTACTAAAAGCTCCCGAAATATTAACTGCCATAGCACCAGCTCCTCCCATTTGTAATAGCAATAAAAGCCTATGTCCTATATCATCAGTGTAAAACCTAGTAGCAAAGAATGCTGTACCTATCCATGACCACCAAACTGGGATAAAAAGAAATAAAAATTCTAAAAATCTTAGTAATGAAACCTCATGTAATAAAAAATGAGATAATTGAGAAATTATCACTACAAAAACAAGATCAAAGAAAAGTTCTAACCATGTTGCATGACGTTCTTTTTCATCATTATTTGTAGTTGTCATATCATTTTTATCATCAATTAAAAACTACATAGTTATATAGGTTCAATGAAAATTATTTAAAAGCCATTTTTGTGCAATTACCAAATCATTTTGAATAAGATTGTGACTATAATATTGACACTTTAATATTATTTGCATTTAATTTGTTTAAACTTCATTACTTGTTACAATTACTTATTATTATTATTATTGTAGCTATGAAAAACAAAATAGCAGATCCCACCGTGGAAAACTGGGTTCATAGTCATTCATCTAGTCTCAGTCACATTCGATCTGCTTTCTATTCCTGGAGTACTTTATGAACAAATGAAATAGCGATTGATCCTTCGCCTACCGCGGAGGCAACACGCTTGATGTTGCCTCCCCGCACGTCACCCACCGCGAAAACATTTGGCAAACTGGTTTCGAGCAAGTATGGTTGACGGGTAAGGGGCCAGCCTGAAGCGCTCAGATTTTCTGGCGATAGATCGGGACCGGTATTTATGAAGCCTTTGGCGTCAAGTGCTACGCAGCCATTGAGCCAACGAGTGTTAGGATCGGCACCGGTCATGACGAATACGTGCCTGATCCTGTGCTGCTCAATCTGTCCGGTTTTACCATTTCGCCAATGAACGGAATAGAGGTGATCGCCTCCTTCTAGGGCCACGATCTCCGTTTGTGGTTGGAATACGATCGTAGGACTCTTCTCTATCCTGCGAATCAGGTACCGTGACATGCTCTCAGCCAAACCTGTGGACCTGACGAGCATGTGCACACGCTTTGTAGTCTGCGCAAGAAATACCGCAGCCTGGCCAGCCGAGTTTCCTCCACCAACCACAATCACTTCCTCTCCTCTACACAACTGCGCTTCCACAAAGGTCGCACCATAATATACGCCTGCGCCTTCAAAGCGAGACAGGTTTTCTAATGGTAGCCTTCGATATTGCGCACCAGTAGCAATCACGACAGTGCGTGCCGAAATTCGAGCCCCACTTTCGAGTTGGATGACATACGGTTTGCGGTCGCAGACGAGTTCTGTGGCCCTAGCCAGGAGCATCTTCGCGCCGAACTTCTGAGCCTGGAGGTATGCTCGAGAGGCGAGCTCTTGACCCGATATGCCGGTGGGAAATCCTAGGTAATTTTCGATTCTTGAGCTTGAACCTGCCTGGCCACCAGGCGAACTCGTTTCAAGCACCAAGACGTCGAGTCCTTCTGAAGCTCCATACAATGCGGCAGCTAGTCCCGAGGGACCGGCGCCTATAACGACGAGATCTCGCATCTGGATTTGGTCAATAGATTCATTGAAGCCAAGACAGTCTGCGATTTGTTGGTTACTGGGGTTCCTGAGTACTACTTGACCTCGACAGATCAACACAGGTATTTCACTGGCAGAAATTTGGAAACTATCCAACAGATTCTGTACTTCAGGGTCACGTTCTAGATCAACGTATGAATATGGGTGTCCATTGCGCATCAGAAACTCTTTGATCCGAAGTGTACTGGCGGAATGTACTGACCCGATGAGAACAATATCTCCAACACCAGCAGCTATCAACTCGACCCTACGAAGGATAAAAGCCCGCATCAGTATCTCTCCGAGTTCAGCATCAGTCTGCACCAAAGTCAACATCTGTTGGTGATCCAGTTCGATAACCTTACCCGGATTAGTGGCACGCATCTGAACTAAAGACCGGCGGCCGGAGAGTGTGTTGACCTCGCCTGTGAATTGACCAGAATCATGGACAGTGACAAGGGTCTCATAGGCCCCAGAGGGCCGCACAATTTCGAGTTCCCCTGTGATTACAACAAAGAACGGTACGGAGGTATCTCCCTGTTCGACGAGCACTTCACCACGCTCAACCGTACGTATATGTCCATGTGCTGCAACACGACGAATCTGAGCTGGCGTTAATGTCGGAAATATTTTCTCAAGACGGGAGCTGGTTAGGGGAAGTCCCTTGCGTGTATTGCTCATAGAGGTCGTTTCCGGTGCTGTTGCTCTTCGCAAGTCATTGCTCGAAACTTTGGAGCGTAATCTGAGTCGTGTTTTGACATTTTTAGCTTGTTCCGAATAGTCAGCCCAAAATCTCTAAAAGAAGTATATTGATAGGTCTTTAACGATGACTCTGAACCATCCATATGAGCAAGAGGTTTAGATATCATATTTTGTGATATGGTTCTACATTCTAATATGCTTACTGTATGTTAAATTGTACATATAGTGTAATTTGTGTATATAAGTAACTCTTTCCTCTTTAACAGATTACCATTAATTTACTTGATAACTATATTGTTACTTGTTATTTTAAATAGTTACCTTACGTTATCTAATAACAATAAGTGAGTTTGAAGAATGGAAAATAAACTTGAAGGAAAAATTGCAGTTATTACTGGAGGAAACAGTGGCATTGGTTTAGCTACTGCAAAGAGATTTGTCTCCGAGGGTGCCTATGTGTTCATCACTGGTCGACGTCAAAAAGAACTTGATATAGCCTTATCAGAGATAGGTAAAAATGTCATGGGTATTCAGGGCGATGTATCTAATCTCGAAGATCTAGATAGATTGTACAATACCGTTAAGGATCAAAAAGGTCATCTCGACATTCTATTTGCAAACGCTGGTATTGCCCAATTTGCTCCATTGGGAGAAATTTCTGAAGAACATTTCGACAATATATTCCGCATTAATGTAAAAGGAGTTTTGTTTACTGTGCAGAAAGCACTCCCTCTGTTTCACGATAGAGGCTCAATCGTTTTGAATGCTTCGATAGGTTCATCCAAAGGAGTAGAGGAGTCTAGTGTTTACAGTGCGACTAAGGCTGCAGTACGTTCGTTTGCACGGACATGGACGGTTGATCTGAGACACAGAAAGATCCGTGTCAACGCCATCAGTCCTGGTCCGATCGACACACCGATCTTTAGCAATCTACTGCAGAATGAGGAACAGAGCGAGCAATTCAAGAAGAATATCGTGAACACTGTACCTATGGGAAGGATGGGCAGTCCTGACGAAGTGGCAAAAGCTGTTTCATTTCTTGCATCCGATGATAGCAGTTATATCACTGGTATAGAACTATTTGTTGATGGAGGTCTGGCACAAATCTAGATAGTATCCTTTTTCATCCTGCCTTTTCATATGATTCTTAATCTAGCAGTAAGTAAAATAATTATTTATAAAAAATAAACTTATTATATTATGTTACCGAACCCGGATACAATGAGAAATCAAAGCACTAACTGATGAAGAATTTGATAAAATAGTAAAAGAGGAAGTAGATGATGATAATAATAATAATAATAGTATAATAATAATAACAAGAAAGGAGAAGTGACTATTATTTAGATGTGGCAATAAATGCTGCAATAGAATATGTTAGAAGGAAAGATGGAATCGAGTTGGTAGGCGAAGAAACTCTTAGATACAAATCTATTATAATAAATGATGAAGAGTTCCATATCTTTGCATTTTTCAAGTATGGACTTTTAATTGAGTATGATAGTAATAGAGACGAATTACAAATTGATGAGTTGGAAGGTGTTAGGTGTGGTAAATATACTAAGGAAATGCTCGCTTTCATTAAGTCTAGTGTTGATAGATTTGGCAGTCTGGAAGAGTTCCAAAAAGTGTATAAAAAATTCAAATCACATAATGCAGATATAACAAACATCCCAGAAGTAAATAAAAAATTTAGAAAAGAATTTGGCATTCATGATATGATACCTATTCCTGGCGACTCGGATAATTTGATTGATCAATAGTGTAGGATATTTACAAGAAATGAGATGTCAAAATTCTCTAGATAATAATAGAAGATGCAAAAGAACAGCAAGTAAAATAGCAATAGTAAAAGATGGCATTGAAAAACAGTCAAAATTCTGGATATGTGATGATTGTTTTAATGAAAAAATGTATAATAATAAATTGTTCAAAGATCATCTAATTCAGGTAGTGGAGTTGAGAATAAATAAGAAATGAGTTCTTCTACTTCTAATAATAATAATAACCAAAATATCAATCCAAGGCGTTGTGTATATGGTTGTGGGATTCAAATTTACTGGAATTCTTCAGTAAATGAGTATTGGGAAGTTTTTACTAAGAAGAAACATATTTGTCCAAATAGAGGAAACAAATCTTCAGGAACTACTACTACAACACTAACAGCAGACGGAATAACTCCACCATCAACAGCACAAAAACCTCGCTATTATAACCCCTCTGCTAAAAAACGAACACCATATGCTTCTTTTGCAGGTCAACAACAACCAAAACCAAAAATGTCAAATTCATTTGAATTGTTACAAGGGTCAATAGCAAATATTCAAAAACAGTATGAGATGTTATCTGATATTGTAACTGAGCATAATGGGAAAGTGCATGGTTCTCAGTCTCATATTGTTGCAAATAATAATTTACAATTAATTGTATATTATGAAGTTCCTCAAGGCCATAGAGATAAGGTAAAACAAAAGTTCGATAACTTTCTTTTTGCGAGTGCTAGTAGAGCAAACTGCTAAATGAATTCTTAAAATTAGTCAAACAACTTTTATTTCTAGCTTTAGATTTATTTTTTTTTATAAATATATTTCAAGTTAATTAATACATAGAATGAAGACAGACAAGACAGTAAATATAGTAGAATTATTAATAGATGTAATGCTGTCAACTGCTAGCAGGAGATCTTTGCTATTGGTAAATCGAATAACCAAAATATTAGAACGTTAAAGTAATCTAAACTAGGTTGCAATCAAATTTTCTCTGGGGAGCTTCTACTTCATCTTATCAAGTTGAAGGAGGAATTTCAAATAATGATTGGGATTTCTTTACAAGAAATGAAAAGATTAAGAAAAGAATATCAAAGATAACTAAACCCTCTAGACTGTACAAAGGATTTTCGCAAATTAATCTTGAACCAGCTGGATATGCTGTCAATAGTTGGCTGCCTGAATATTATATTAAAGATTTCTCTCTTGCTAAAACACTTGGGCTAAACTCAATCAGAATAAGTATTGAATGGTCTAGGATAGAACCACAAAGGGGTATTTGGGATCACAAAGCAGTTCATCATTATAAACAAATGATAAAAACCATGCGAGGAATGGGTTTGAATCCTATTGTAACACTAAATCATATAACTTTACCATTATGGGTTCTCACTCCTCCAACAGAATTCAAGAAAAAAAAATTTCAATATTTTTTATTTTCACCTCTTAAAGAATTACCTTTAGGAGAACCTGTAAAAAATGATCCATATTGGTATTCATTGCGAGGATGGGAAAGCCAAGAAACGGTTGATGAATATGTTTCTTATGTGACTAAAATAGTTTCAGAATTAAAGGATCTAGTAGATTATTGGATTACAATTGGAGAACCTATTGCATCCATTATTGGTGGTGGTTATTTAGGAGGGATATGGTCACCAGGATTTTTTCTTGAAGGCAATAGAACCAAAATTGTCTTACACAACTTGATAGAAGCGCATGTTCAAGCATATAATATAATTCATGAGATTGATGATTTTGATGCAGACGGTGATGGAATTTCTAAAAAGGTTGGCTTTGCACATCTAATGCTTTCTGTTCATCCTTTAAAATCATCTAATACATTAGGTAAAAATAAAAATAATTTTGAAGCAGCAAAAAAGTTTTCTTACTTTGCTAATGATTATTATATTAATGCTGTAGTTAAAGGGGAAGAAGATGTAAATTATTTAGAATCTTGTGAGATACAAAATATTAAAAGCAATAATTTTATCTTTCATTCTAACTGGAAAGATAAAACAGATTTTATTGGTCTAGATTATTATCGTAGAGTTCATATCTATCAAAGCTTAATCATTTCTTTATCTTCTGCTAAATTCGTAGGTGGTGCATTTATAAATAAAGTAGATAAAAATGAGGACACATCAACTGAAATAAGTGATTTAGGTTGGGAGATACATCCAGAGGGATTGTATGAAATACTAACTTACATAAAAAAAACATGGAACAAACCAGTCCTTATAACTGAAAATGGAGTTGCTGATCGACAAGACAAACTCAGACCAAAATTTATAATTAATCATATAGAACAAATGAAAAGAGCTATAGATGAAGATGTTGATGTAATAGGATATTTACATTGGTCATTGATGGATAATTATGAATGGACCGAAGGATTTGGTGAAAAGGGAAAATTTGGTCTTTTTAAGATAGATTTCAATTATTCCAATTTAGACAAAAAATGTGAGAGAACCTTTACACGTAGTGCAGCTGTGTTTAAATTTTTAATAAACAAAATTGGAAAAAGTACTGATAAAAAAGATTTCTCAAATATTCTTTTACAGGCTAGAGAAAAATTTACATGATAAAAAAATGTATTAATTAAATCAAGTTAGAAATGCCTAACATCACACAAGTTATTGGTTGTAATTAGTTGAATCCCAATTATCTTAGTTAATATAAAAAATAACAATCATTAAGACTTTATTAGAACATCTTTTTGTAATAATAAAGAAGCAAGGAGAGATATATCTAATGCCGCAAAAACTTGAAACTTTTCTGAAACATGTAAAAGAGATTAGTAAAGTCCCTTAGGAAATGCTTCGACTACTATGCGTCAAATTTTTGTACTTGATATTTGTGACGTAAATATAGAGAAAGCATAGAATGAATGATATGACTAAGAAATATTACCAACTGGCTCCTGATTTGACAATCTGTAGAATAGTTAACGGCATGTGGCAGGTTGCAGGTGGACATGGATATATCGACCATGAATTGGCAATCGCAGATATGATGAGATATCATGATGCTGGCTTTACAAGTTGGGATCTAGCAGATATTTATGGCCCAGCAGAAGATTTTATTGGAGAATTCAGACGTAGGTTATTGACACTAAAAGGAAAAGAAGAACTTGAAAGAATTCAGGCATTAACAAAATGGGTCCCACAACCAGGAATAATTACACGTTCTATAGTTAAGGAAAATATAGAAAGATCGCTTCGCAGAATGAGTGTTAGCTCTCTTGATTTACTTCAATTCCACTGGTGGGATTATAACAATCCGTATTACATAGATGCTCTAAAATATCTATCTGATCTCCGTGATGAAGGAAGAATCAGGCATATAGGCCTTACAAATTTTGATACTGAACGTATACAGATCATGATAGATTCAGATATACAATTTGTATCAAATCAAGTTCAATATTCAATTATAGATCGTAGACCAGAAGTAAAGATGATACCATTTTGCTTGGAACATAATATCAGTCTACTTGCATATGGAAGCATTTGTGGAGGGCTTATATCAGAGCGTTATCTAGGAAGAACACGACCACCATCAACTACTGAATTAAATACATTAAGCTTACGAAAGTACATGAAAATGATAGAGGCGTGGGGAGGATGGAATTTGTTTCAAGAGCTTTTATCAACTCTAAAGAGAATTGCACAAAAGTACAATGTAAGCATTGCAAATGTAGCAACGCAATATATTCTTGACAAGTCAGCAGCAGTAGCGGGCGTTATTATCGGGGTTAGACTTGGAATAGCTGAGCATAGAAACAATAATGCACAGGTATTCAACTTTAGTTTGGATAAGTTAGATTATGATGATATAGATGCTGTATGTAAAAAGTCAAATGACTTGTTTGAGATAATTGGAGATTGTGGTGATGAATATAGATGATTATTACATTATTTTGACTTGAAATTTTACTTTATTTATTCAATAACAATAATATTAAAACATAGAATAAAATTTCAAAGACTAATAATAATACTGTAAACCATTGACTTTGTAAATCAATTGTATTCTGATTTTATTATAGATTTAGTATTTGGAGTAAGTGAATATGTAATAATAACAATAGATATAACAAAGGAACAATTTCAAATTTATTGAATTTATATTACAAAATATCAATTTCATCACTATTAAAATAATGAATTGCTTTCCAATACAATTTATGATCAATAGTTTAAATTTATAGTTTTTAGTGCCAATAAGATTAGAATATTTAATTAAGTTAGAACTTTAGGTACATAATTTTTAATCTCTTTAACATTATTGAGAAAAACGATTGTTATATCTTCTTTAGCGATAGAATTGTCAATGTTTTTTTAAATAAGATAGATGTTTATCCTTATCAGTAACATAGTATACTAATAGATCTATATAGAAAGGTCCTAATTCACTTATAAGTTATCTTCTCTTATAATAATATATGACGAGAATAAATAATAATAATAATCATTGTTTAACGATAATCGATAATAAAATTAAGCCAATAATAATGGTAAAGGGTTCCAATTCGCAATTATCTTTATCTTCACAATCATCCTCAACTAGTATAGCCAATAAAAAAGATGATAGATTAGAACTTATAGAAATTCCAAAAGGACTGATAGAGATTTTGCAGGAAGCGGGTTTTACAGTTGAAACGATATTAGAGTATGGACCTTCTCATATTGCAGAAACACTAGGAATAGAGTCCTATATAGGAGAGATAATATACAAAGAGACAAAAAAAGCAAGTACCAATATAAAATCAAAATTTTTAATTAATTAAATAATTGCTTACCCAAAAGCAACAATACGTTTTTTGTGATATTGTTATGATCTTGACAAAATAGCAAATGGTATGGTTATTATAAAGGCAAACTAATTAACAAGGCTCAATTGCACATTCTCCATTGAATCATTCTTTGAATATCTTTATAATAATAAAAAATCAACTTTAAAACTTATCTAAAACTTTATCTATTATGTTACCGAACCCTGTTAAATGAGAAGTCAAATCCTCATAACCCATATCCTAATAATATCATTATCAATATCGTTTTTCGTTTCATATAATAAATGAATTCGAGATTTTACCTTAATATAAATAACTTAAAATGAAAGTTTGGGATTATTCTTGTAGATTTTGCATTATTTTACTAGCTTCATCATAGCTAAAAGCTTTTAAAGTTACACTACGTGCATGACCTTGACTTTCAATAGATAATAGACAAGACATTAATGTTTCATCATTAGGCACCTCTACTACTGATACACCATCATATTTACCAAATGTATAATATGTATCTACTAATCTACCACCAGCATTTTCTAATTTGGATTTAAAAGCATCGCCTCGTTTTGGAGATTCTTTTACATTTTTTATTCCTTCGTCAGTATAATTCCACAGAATAATATAGAAAGACATTAAATGTGGGTAAAATTCACATGATATAACCTTATCGTTTCAAAAATTATCATTAATGTATAATTTCAATAGCTTGTAAAATAGTAATTTCATTCACATTGATAATACAATTTGATTTATATCAAAACTTGAGTTTTATCATAAACTAATTTCTGAACTACAAAATTGTGTCACAAACAGTTCACTATCCTCCGAGTCCGTATACTAGTAGGATTCAATAATATTTTCAAGATTAATTCAAAAATAAATGCAAATATAAAAGACGTACTATTGAAATTTGAAAAAATAGATATTAAATAATTTGATAAACTAAATGAAGTATGAATTCAATAGTAATTACGTATTTTATTGCATTTGCTATAATTGCAGGAATACCAGCATCATTTGAAAATTTGTTTGCACAAGGAGAAGAGGCAGAGCAAAGACAAAATCAGTCAACACCACCAACATTAGATGATAATAACGATGGTGTGATTATTAGTGAAGAAATTTGTCCTCCATATTGTAACCCACCTCCTCTGATACAAGAGTTACCACAAGAACAACCACCATAATTTTATTTGCCGTTTCCGGCTTAGTTACAATTTTAAGTATCTCTCTTGCTTGTTATAGGTTCTACAACTACCACTGCTCCAAGTAAAGAATCACAAATTTCTTCTATAGCTTTTTAAATTAGTCACATTTAATTTAAAAAGTCAAAGTCTAAATTTTGAAGGGCAGGTGCCAATTACATGTCATACTCGATGCCTCAGAATCCATGTTTAAATAAGTTGAATACAAGAACTTAATTTATAAAGATATTTGTAGTATTACTAAATAAATAAATAAGATGGGTTGTAGAGGTAATGTCACTATTCCTTCTTTTTACCAGTCATTTTACAATTTATTGTTTTAACTATTACTAGTAGTGTCACTGCTATGTTCTTTTTTTCTATGTTCCTCAAATTCTTTTTCAGAACTAAAATCCAAGTCACATGCTTCACATTGATAAGCCCCTGAGTGATGAGATGACATATTTTATTATTATCAATATCAGATTTAATAGTTATATGATTTTCGATTTTCGATTGTAATAAAAAAGTTATTTTACCATCATAGAGTTAGTTAAATAACCTCGGTAAGATAAATTTAATTCTGTCCTAAATCATTACTGTTTTTTTATTCACGATCTGAATCTCCTATTACACTAGCCTCTTTTTTTGATTCTGCTACTACTGTATCAGAAGCATTTTCAAGTGTCTCTTCAATTTGATCTTCTTTAGTATCTTTGTCTTCTTGTTTTTTATTCATATCTTTCTTTTGGTCGATAGTAGCCATAATAATATTATATTATCAAGATATAAAATATGTATTGCTATTTGGATGATTGGAACTACAAAATCGTGTCAAAATCAGTTGACACACCTTCTAGCCCATTAACCAATTAAAATCATACATTTAGGAAGAGAATAGAATAAGAGGAGATCCAAGCAAATGCCCCCAAAGTTAAAAGATACAATAAAAAAAAGTTTCACAAACGATCAATAAAAATAGTAATAGGAAAAGAAAAAATATGAAAAACATCTAGATAATTCCAAAGGCTTAATTGAATATTGAAATATTACAGATAATGGTTTTACAATTGAAAGGATATTAGAATAACGACCATCACCACAAATTGCATAAATCATAGGAATAGATGATTTCTTTGCACAAATAATATTTAATGAGACGACGACGACGACAATAACAAAACGATTAATTAAGATTTCTCAAATATGGAAAAGATTTTATTGAGACTATTTTCTAGTTTACAGACATAAAAAAAGATTATGGAAGAAACTCGAAGTTTACTCCTTCAAGAACCCTTTTTACGTTCTCATCAAGATTATTACATTTGTCTTTAGTTTCACCTAATAGTCTTTTAAGAGGTGGATCTATTATATCAGTTATTAAAGCAGGGGATACATTCTCATCACCTAGTATATCTTCAATATTTGTTCTAGTTGGCTCATCTGTTCCACCTATTAGTAGGTCCCATGTTATTAGGTCGATAGCAAGATCATCACATCTAACTGTCACATTGTTGTTACTTGGATATGTTGAATCTACTATTTCAACAGGATTTATAAATATCCATTCTGCTTCATCAAAAGACATTTCTACTATAATTTTATAGTTACCAAGTATTATATTTCCAGGAATAGAAAAATCAAAGTTTGCACAATCTTCTATAGAAAGACTATCACAATTGTTGCTTCCAAGGTGTATTGTTGGAATAGAATTTTCTGCAATATGAATATCTTGTATAGTACCGTCAACTAAATAGACACTTACAGACTCTGGAGCTAAACTGGTGTCACATATATCATTACTATCACATTGCAATTCAAGATGTAAGTTAGTATCATCTTTATCTAATCGCATATTAGGAACAGATGTAGCACTACTATCTTGTTCAATTACTGGGAGATCTCCAAAATCAAGAGAAAAATCAGCTCCAAATTTGTATTGACCATAAGTATAATTGACTACAACTAATGGTATCTCATTAAATGGGACAGGGTTAAATTGATTCTGTCCTGCAATAGTAGTAGTAGTATTACTTTGATTCTGTTTAGCAGTAGTAGTGATAGTAGTATTGTTTTGATCTTGTGCACCTATGGTATTATTACTTGTTATTAATAATATACCAATTACAATACCTAATATGTATCCATAAGTAAATTTTTTAATCAATAACTAAATTAGTGCAATAATAATATAAAAATAAATGCCTCTTTACTAAAGCAGGAAAATTCTTATGATCAAGTTTGAAAGCAAATAAAATTAATAATAACAAATGTTATTTAATAAAATGGTTTCTTATATGATCTTTAATAAATATTCATAGTGGTAAAAAAAACTTTTCGGCGCCGAAAAATTTGATAAATGGTAGACTAGTAGCATAGATAATAAGATATAATTAGTCTAATTGTAGATTATTTACAATATTGCTTTTAGAATAAGGTAGAATAAGGATAACAATAACATCTACCAATAATTTATTTGTCATAATTTTTGAGATGTTAAAAAAGTATAAGGCTTAAAACAAGTATAGTTGATCCATTTTGATATCAACCATTCTAGAACTAATATAAATTGAGATTGATAAATAAATTTTTATATTATAATTTGAAATAAATTATTAGGAAGTTAAAAAAATTGATGAAATGTTCCTTTTGCAAGAACAATTTACTATATATCAATAAATTAGAGAGTAGGACTGGTCAGCAAATGATACTTTATAAATGCATTGACTGTAAAGTCCAATATAAAGAATATCATTTTTATCGATTAAATTTATCTTCGAATGAATACTAACTTGTCATTAATCATCTTAAAGTACAAAAGATATAAAAAATTATAGTTAAAAAATATTTAAAAAGTAAGCCTATGCTTTATATTTAATAAAACTAAAATATATGATACTAAAATTCTTGTAGTGTATGCTGTAAATTTGTAAAAAAAGGATACAAACTTTACTTACAATAAACGAATAAATAATTAACAGTATTAATTTATTTGTAAAAGAAAACTATTTTCTTTTTTTCAAAAAATTGGCCAGCGTATATGGAGAAGGAATTTGAACTAGATAGACTATATTCTGAAGAGAAAATCCTCAGTGGAATCGATTTTAAAAACTTTTTATCAAATTTTTCGGCGCCGAAAATTTGTAATTTTTAATTTATATCTTCTAATTAGACCAATTTCTTTAAATTTTTAATATAATATATAATTTATGAATGCTACATTTAGTCCTAAATTTTAGGAGGAGTAGGAGGATGATAAAAATCATGCAAAATCTACTACCAAATAAGAGAAATCTTAAATTCGAAAGAGAGATAAATCCTGCTGTAGTAAAAACTCTATTTCCAAGGATAAATGTAGAAGATGAACTATCTTCTTCTTCTTATTCTATGTCTTATAGTTATATTATAGGGAGTAGACAAACATATGTGGCATCATAGCAATAAAGGGAATAAAAGCATCAAATTTACTGATGATTCACTAAAATGTTGTGTATGCTTTATAGAATTTCAAAGTTCTATAAACAATACCACTATAACAGATGATTCTTCAAATATACGAGAATACTATTCTACTGTTATAAACTCATTATCGCAAATAATTAAACGTTATAATGGTAAGATTGTAAAAAGTCTCGGTGATCGTTTATTGTGTTATTTCTTAAACTTTTCAGATCTTAATAATGAAAAAGCATTCGAAGATGTAATTGAATGTGGATTAGAGATTTTAGAAAAGCTAGAGGATATGAATAAAGAATTATTAATGAAGAATAATTTACCATCAGTAGAGAACTACAAGATTAGTTTAGATTATGGTGTAGTAGACCTAGCCTTGGCTGGAGATAATTATCAACTAGATATATTTGGTTCGGCAGTAAATCTTTGTTCAAAGATAAATTCTTCTTCTGCTCATAACGAAATAATTATTGGAAATAATTTTTATAGAATTTTAAAATCTTTTCCTAATATTTTAAACAATTATAATTTTATAAATAAGGGCGAATTCAAGGTAACAGAAAACATTGGATATCCTACATACACTATAAAAAGAAGAGATCATGCTTTGTTAGAAAATGATGATACTAATGGTACACACTCCATAATGATGGAGAAAAAGTTGAATTCATATGCTGAAGAAGATTTTATAGAAAATAAGAATAAAAAAAGAGAAGGCTTCTTTTTCCATAAAAAGAATAAAAACAAAAGAATAATTATACTTGATGATGATGAAGATGTTCTTTTTACCTATAGAAGCTTTCTAAAAGATTATGATTATCATATTGCTTGTTTTACCGATCCTACTCTTACACTAAATTATATTAAAGACCTTTCGGAATTTAATGATTTATTGTTAATACTTGATATACGAATGAAAAATTTGAATGGATTTCAATTACATCAACAAATAAAAGCTATAGATCCAACAATTAAGATTCTGTTTGTAACAGGTTTGGATATCTTAGATGAGATGTTAAGTATAATTCCTGGAATATCAAAAAATCACATTATGAGAAAACCAGTTGATAGAAAGATATTTACAAATACTGTGAAAAATATGTTAAGTTAAAGAGATGATACTATTATTTTTAAATACTATTTCCAAACTACAAAATTGTATCAAAATCAGTTGACTATCCTTTGAGCCTGTTATTAGTAGCAGGATTCAATATGTCTTTCAAGTATACCTTGAGGGATAAATCACTTTAATACATACGATGTCTCTTTATATTATATTATAATATGATAGATAATGATAGAAATAGTTGGAGCAATAAAGATATTGATGGATATTATCCAATAACAATAATAAAAGACTCCAATTTGCAACTATCTCTTCTACCATCAGTATCATCTCAACATCAATACTCATCACCAATAACAATAGCAATATGGAAAGATGAAAGATTAGAACATCT